>NZ_CAXAQM010000052.1:0-33166 GCF_963970525.1 Pseudomonas sp. EA_65y_Pfl1_P113 | reverse complement strand
AAAGGTCGCCGAGGTCGAGCAGGTGCTGCTGAACAGACATAAAAAATCCGATGCCAGATATCTGGCATCGGATTTTCTAGGAACTTCGACGTGAGCTCAAATGCTTAAGTGAACAGCATTAGCCCTTGAGGCGGCCTTTGTGTCACGTAAAACGGGTCGGGTCACCCGGCCAGCATCGGGTAGGTAAACAACCCGAAGTGAAGCAGGTTCAAACCAAAGTGTGTGGCTATTGCCGCGCCCAGGCCGCCGAAGCGATAAGCCAGGCCATATCCTGCCCCGGCAATGCTGGCCAGCAGCACCCAGTGCCAGCCCGCGCCGACATGCACCAGGCCAAACAGCAGCGAGGCCAGCAGCAGCGCGAGGTTTTCGCCATAAGGCAGAGGGTTGAAGCGCTGGCTCAAGCCGCCCTGGACATAGCCACGGAACAGGGCTTCTTCTACCAGGGTCACTAACAGCAGGTTATTGAGCACCCACAGCCAGGCCGGTTCCGGCCATTTCGGCGCCCAACTGATCATCCCCAGCAAGGCTGCACCCCCCAAGGCGGCGATGGCGGTGAGGGTCAGGGCCAGGGCGGTCACGCAGATCGACAAGCGCAACGAGCGCCGCGCCACGATCCAAGGGCAGGTCAGCAACAGCCAGAAGCCAATCAGCGGTTTGTCCTGGTTCAGGTACATCGAGAACGGCACGGCGTCGGCGGTGAAGCGTTGCGCAGCAATACCACGCCCGTTGTAGAAACCCGGCAGCCAGTGCATCGCCAGGCCCAGGGCCAATACGATAAACAGCCCGTGGCCCAGGAAGCGCGCCCAAGGCGTGCGTTGCTGGCGTACGGCATAGCCGGCGATCAGCAGCAGGGCGACGGACACACCCGCCAGCACCCCCAGTTGCCCGTAGATCAAGGCCACTAGGTAGCCGATGGAAAGAAGCGCCAGGTACAGCCAGGGCAATGGGAGCATGGGGAACCCTTGGAAAAATCTGGGCGGCATTATAGCGACCGGTCCGCCAAGGCCCGCATGAAAACGCCTCCAAGCACTGCGCGTGGGTGAAGTGATTGCCAACCCTGGTAACGACTGGTTATAGTCCAGGCCTCTTCATCCCTTCACACAAGATCAGCCCATGCCAGCTTTCCAGCGCATAGCGGTAGTCGATTCAGCGTCCAACGCTGCAGTCGTGCCGTGCGGGAACCAGCAGCCTGCGCAGATCAGTCACTACCCCCCACCTGTCAGTCGCACGCCGGTGTACGCAGTCGTATCACCGCCGGGTGTTGGCCTTTCGGGCTGATCAGCTGATTGCTGTTCCCGTCTGCCCGCCTGAAAAAAACCTACTGAGTTTCAGCAACTGCTGAATCGGCTTTTTTGCCTGATGACAGGTGGTATCCATGTCTATTTTTTCGAAACAATCCGTGGCCGCGGCGGCCTCGACGAGCCTGTTTGTCTTGCTGTGGAGCAGCGGGGCGATTTTCTCCAAATTGGGCTTGGCCCATGCTTCACCCTTCGCGTTTCTGTTGATCCGCTTTGCCATTGCCCTGGCGGGGTTGGTGATTCTGGTGCCGATCCTCAAGCTGAAATTGCCACGCCCCGGCAAACCCATGGTGTATGCGGCGGCGACCGGCCTGGTGTTGCTGGGGGCCTACCAGATTTTTTATGTGCTGGCCCTGGACCTGAAAGTCACTCCCGGCATGATGGCAACCATCATGGGCGTGCAGCCGATCCTGACGGTGGTGCTGATGGAACGTCAGCGCTCGTGGCGCCGGCTGTTCGGCCTGGGGCTGGGGTTGGCGGGGCTGATCATGGTGGTTTACCAGGGCATCGGGTTGTCCGGTATGTCCCTGGCCGGGATGCTGTTCGGGCTGCTGGCCCTGGCAAGCATGACCTTCGGCTCGATCATGCAAAAGCGTATCGCCGACAACCCCTTGGGCACGATGCCGGTGCAGTACCTGGCGGGGCTGCTGCTGTGTTCGGTGGTGGTGCCGTTCCAGCCGTTCCACTTTGAGCACAACAGCGGGTTTTACCTGCCGGTGTTGTGGATGGCGCTGGTGGTGTCGGTGCTGGCAACGCTGTTGCTGTACCGCCTGATCGCCCGGGGCAACCTGGTGAATGTCACCAGTCTGTTTTACCTGGTGCCGGCGGTGACGGCGGTGATGGACTACTTGATCTTTGGCAACACGCTCGCTGTGCTGAGTCTGCTGGGGATGGGGTTGATCATCATCGGGTTGATGTTTGTCTTCCGTAAAAACTGATCCAATCAAACTGTGAGCGAAGGGCTTCGCTCACAGTTTTTTCGGGCGCAACACCAACCACAACGCGCCGGCAATCAGCACCCCGCCATACACGTGCGCCATGGACAATGGCTCATCCAGCAACAACGCACCCCACAGCACGCCGAACGGCGGGATCATGAAGGTCACAGTCATCGACCTCACCGGCCCAATGGACGTCAGCAGGCGGAAGTACAGGATGTAGGCAAACGCCGTGCACACCAGCCCCAATCCCAACAGTGACAACCACACCTGCCAACCACCCCAACTCGCTGGAGGCTGGCTGATCGCGCTGTAGGCGAAAAACGGCAGCAGGAACAACGTCGCCCCAAGCATGCTGCCCAGGGCCGACAGGCGACTGTCCAAGCCGCCGCGCTGATCCAGCCAGCGCCGTGCCAGGAACCCGGCAAAGCCGTAACAGGTGGTTGCCAGCAAACAGGCCAGCGCGCCCATCAATAACTCCAAGTCAAACGCCACCGGCCCCGCGCGGGTCAGCACACCCACGCCCAACAAGCCGAGAAATACCCCAGCGACTTTCGAGGGCGTCAGGCGTTCGCTGAAAAACAGCCCGCCAATCAGCACGCCCATCAACGGCGTGGTTGCATTGAAGATCGCCGAGTAACCCGCTGGCAGCACCTGGGCGGCCACCGAATACATAGTTGCCGGAATCCCGGAGTTGATCACCCCCAATAGCAATACAGTCTTGAACTTGCCCTGGAAATCCCAGCTTACGCGCATCATTGCCAGGATCACCAGCAACCCGGCGGCGGCAATCGACACGCGGAAAAACGCAGTCGGCATCGTGCCGATTTCCGGCGCAATAATGCGCATGAACAGGAAACTCGCGCCCCAGATGGCAGCGAGCCCCAGCAAGTAAAGGGTGTCGACAGGTCTCACGGATCACTCCCACATAAATAGGCGGCGAGTGTTGCATGACATTTCTAATGATTACAGAACAAACCGCGTCACCATCCCATTCAGGTCCACCGCTAAACGCGACAGTTCCTGGCTGGCCGCCGAAGTTTGAGTGGCGCCAGCGGCGTTCTGGGTGGACAGGTCGCGAATATTCACCAGGCTGGGGTCCACATCACGTGCCACCAGCGCCTGTTGCTCGGCGGCGCTGGCGATCACCAGGTTGCGCTGTCGTGGATGCTCTCGATGCTCGGCATCCACACCTCCTCAATGATCAGCGCGCTTTGCCGCAGCTTGGCCATCTGGCCCAGGCCAAACATCCCGACGATCACCAGCAAGCTGGCCAAAACCGCAAAACTCAGACTGGCACGCAGACCGATCTTTATGTTCCTCAATGACATCTCAGTGCTCCTTGGGCGATTAGATCCTGCTCCCGGATCGGTCTTAGGACCTTGTTAGGGAGGGAGAGGGCGCGCTGTATATCAAAGTGCTATCACTGTAGTGATCAGGGTTTCCCTTAGTTGGATCCGATGCCCTTGGTCGTTCACCCAGACCCGTGCGCAAAACGATGTTGCAGGCTCAGGCTGACAAGGCCCGCCGTTTCAAGCGTGCAGATAAAACGCAGTGCGACTAAACGGTGCGTTTATTGACCGATTGGTAGAATTAAAAAATTGAAAATAAATGGACGAAATGAACGAAGGTGTACGAGGCATTCCCAAAATGACCCTTCTCCTGCACTCGTACACTGGCTAAGCTCAGGGCTTCCAGATGCCCATAGAGGTTTCCCGCATGTCGCAGTTCGCCCTCGCTGTCGCCCAGATGATCCTTGATGGCTTCGACGACTACCGCGAGCACTTCCGCCATATCACCGATGGCGCCCGCGAGCGTTTTGAAAAGGCTCAGTGGCAGCAGGGGCAGGCGGCGTCGGCGGCGCGGATCAACCTCTATGAAGACAAGGTCAGTGAAGTGACCGCACGCCTGCGCGAGCACTTCGATGAGGCCGCCTTACTCGACATTAATGTGTGGCCCGTGGTGAAAAGCGCCTACATTGGCCTGATCGACCTGCGTTTTGACGATGAGCTGTCCGAGACCTGGTACAACTCGATCTTCTGCGGCCTGTTCAGTCACGACCTGATCAGCGACGGCTGCATGTTTATCCACACCACTCGGCCCAGCCTGCGCCGGGCAAGGGCCGCGCAGACGCGCACCTACACGCCCGCCGGGAAAATCCCGGAAATGCTCGCGCAGATCTTTGCCGACTACCGCTTCAGCGAACCCTACGCCGACCTCGCCGCCGACCTGCGCCGCCTTGAAGCCCAACTGCGGGAAAACATGCCGGACTGGGTATGCAAGGACCCGGACCTCAAGGTCGAGCTGTTTTCCTCGGTGCTCTACCGCAATAAAGGCGCCTACCTCGTCGGGCGCATCTATACCCGCGATGAACAATGGCCCCTGGTGATCCCGCTGCTGCACCGCGAAGGCCAGGGCATCCAGATCGATGCGCTGATCACCGACGAAGCCGATGTGTCGATCATCTTCTCGTTCACCCGTTCCTACTTCATGGTTGATGTGCCGGTGCCGGCGGAATTCATCGGCTTTCTCAAGCGCATCCTGCCGGGCAAGCACATCGCCGAGCTGTACACCTCCATTGGTTTCTACAAGCACGGCAAGTCAGAGTTCTACCGTGCCCTGATCAATCACCTGGCGACCACCGACGATCAGTTCATCATGGCCCCCGGTGTGCGCGGCATGGTCATGAGCGTGTTTACCCTGCCGGGCTTCAACACTGTGTTCAAAATCATCAAGGACCGCTTTTCACCGTCGAAAAACGTCAACCGCGCCACGGTGATCGAAAAGTATCGCCTGGTTAAAAGTGTCGACCGCGTAGGGCGCATGGCCGATACTCAGGAGTTCGCCGACTTCCGCTTTCCCCTGAGCAAATTCGAACCCGAGTGCCTGGCCGAGCTGTTGGAAGTCGCCGCAGGCACTGTCGAAGTGGAAGGCGACACCGTGCTGATCCGCCATTGCTGGACCGAACGGCGGATGACCCCACTCAACCTTTACCTCGAGAATGCCAACGCCGCCCAGGTGCGCGAGGCCCTGGAAGATTACGGCCTGGCAATCAAGCAACTGGCGGCGGCGAATATCTTCCCCGGCGACATGCTGCTGAAAAACTTCGGCGTCACCCGTCACGGCCGCGTGGTGTTCTACGACTACGACGAAATCTGCTTTCTCACCGAAGCCAACTTCCGCCACATTCCCACGCCACGTACGCCCGAGGATGAAATGGCCTCCGAGCCCTGGTACTCAATCGGCCCGCTGGATGTGTTCCCCGAAGAGTTCCCGCCGTTCCTGTTCGCCGACGCCGGCCAGCGCAAACTGTTTGATGAGCTGCATGGCGAGTTGTACAACGCGGACTACTGGAAAGGGCTTCAGGAAGCGATTCGCGCCGGTAAGGTCATTGATGTGTTTCCTTACCGGCGCAGGGAGCGCGATCATTTATAAGGTGTGATCTGTCCCTGAGCCGGATTTTTGGGGAGCGCTCTTCAGAAAACGCCAAATTTGCTGTTGGTCGACTTGACGCCTATTTTTTCCAAGTGGTACTGCGCGGGCTTCATGTCATTTTTCGCGGGTTGGTAATGGCCTGAGGTATTGGATAAGTACGTTTTGCCCGTTAGGGTTTGTTTCAAGTAGCCGGCACTGACGACATTACTCGACTGTCCGGCACCGGCCCCCATTTCCGCGACAGCGGGGTGGGAGACCATCTTTGGCGCTACATTTTTATTGATGTTGGCAACGACCATCTGGCCGTCTCCAGTCACGACGAACTTGGTGATTGTGTTCGGTCTCTTCGCGATGTTCAGATCGTCTGGTTTCTTTATGGTTGTGACGGTGGCTATCGGGTTTCTGGGGTTCGTCGCCGCGCCCGCCAGGTGCATCTCCGCGTTCAGGTCTTTCGCTCTTGTATTGGTCAGTTTCGGATAGCCCTCATATCCGTTTTTTGTAGAGGCGTCGTGAGCGCCAGTGGGGTTTGACGACCAAGAGGAAGTTGTTGAAAAAGATTGAGGAGCAATGTCTTGATATTTGTCGGCGTAATTATGCAAATGACGGGTGTAAGTGTTGGAGTAACGGCTGGAGTCGATAGGCATATGAAAATCCTCGAGAGTCAAAGACGAAAACAGTCATGCGTTGTCTTGCCATTCGCCAAATGCGTCATAGACCACTCATGAAACTCATTCCTCGTGCTGCTTGGCTTGTAACGTGATAGTTCGAAATTCTATTTGCCCTCAGGTTGGTAGTCGGCTCCGACGAGACTTGGCTGTTGGGGGGTGTTGAGGGCGGCTTTTCCGTGTAGGCCGGAGGGAACTCATAGCGGGGCGGTGGCTGCGTATCTGCCGAACGCGGTTGTGCTCGCATGGATTCTTCATAGCTTGGTAAGCGTGACGTGACGGAATCGATTGGCATATAAAGCGCCTTTTTCAGGGTTGAGCGGTCTGATTTGCGAGGCGTACCTGGAGACTTATTGAAGCCTGTATATCTCATCCATCAAATCGGACTTTCGCTTTTTAACAGTGAGAAGGGCCTCCACAGCTGTGTAGTAAAAGTCGCTATTGGGTTGGGCGCTCAAGACCATCGCCACGTGATGGAACGTCTCCCGATGTGTCGAAATCTGCGACAATCCCTCCCACTCAATCGATTAATGCTGTGCAGGTCTCGCCTGCCTTACCCAAAAGACCCTTGCCGCCCTGATGACTGACCAAGCGCCCACTATCGACCAACTGCTCAAAACCCTCGATCACGCCATGCTTGCCGACCGCAACCGCTTGCGGCGGCAGTTACTTGAGCTGCGCAAGAAACCCGATGAGGAAAAGCTGGCGCAGTGGGTTGCGCGGATGCAGGCATCCTGCGCCCAGGTCACGGCGCGGCGTGCCAGCCTGCCGGTGATTCGCTACGACGACAGCCTGCCGATTGCCGCCAAGCGCGATGAAATCAAGGCGGCGTTGAACAAGCATCAGGTGCTGATCATTGCCGGTGAGACCGGTTCGGGTAAAACCACCCAGTTGCCGAAAATCTGCTTGGAAATCGGTCGCGGCCAGTTCGGCCTGATCGGCCACACTCAGCCACGCCGGATCGCTGCGCGCAGCGTTGCCAGCCGGGTGGCCGAAGAGTTGGCTACGCCGCTGGGCGCGTTGGTCGGCTATCAAGTTCGGTTCGAAGACCAGAGCGATTCCAACACCCTGATCAAGCTGATGACCGACGGCATCCTGCTGGCGGAAACCCAGAACGACCGCTACCTGGAACGCTACGACACGATCATCGTCGACGAAGCCCACGAGCGCAGCCTCAACATCGACTTCCTGCTGGGCTACCTGAAAACCCTGCTGCCGCGTCGCCCGGACCTGAAGGTGATCATCACCTCGGCGACCATCGACCTGGAGCGCTTTTCCAAGCACTTTGACGATGCGCCGATTGTCGAGGTGTCGGGCCGTACCTTCCCGGTGGACACGTGGTATCGCCCGCTGACCCTGGAGCAGGACGAGGAGGGCAACCGCGTCGAAGACGACTTGACGGTTGACCAGGCGATCCTTGCCACCCTCGATGAAATCGCCGCTTATGAGCGCAGCGAACGGCGCAGCCCCGGCGACGTGCTGGTGTTTCTGCCGGGTGAGCGCGAGATTCGCGACGCCGCCGACATGTTGCGCAAAGCCCAGCTCAAGCACACCGAAATTTTGCCGCTGTACGCACGCCTGTCGCCGGCCGAACAGCAGCGCATTTTCCAGTCCCATCCGGGCCGGCGCGTGGTGTTGGCGACCAACGTTGCGGAAACCTCGCTGACCGTGCCCGGCATCCGTTATGTGATCGACAGCGGCACTGCGCGCATTAGTCGCTACAGCTACCGCGCCAAGGTGCAACGCCTGCCGATCGAGGCGATTTCCCAGGCCAGCGCCAATCAGCGTAAAGGCCGTTGCGGCCGGGTTGAGCCGGGGATCTGCATCCGCTTGTTCAGCGAAGAAGACTTTATCGGCCGCCCGGAATTTACCGACCCGGAAATCCTGCGCACCAACCTCGCCGCCGTGATCCTGCAGATGCTGCACCTGCGCCTCGGCGAAATCACCGACTTCCCGTTTATCGAGCCGCCGGACGGCAAGGCCATCAGCGACGGTTTCAACCTGCTGCAAGAGCTCTCGGCGGTCGACCGCAACAGCCAGCTCACGCCCTTGGGTCGCCAACTGGCGCGCCTGCCGGTGGACCCGCGCATGGGCCGCATGCTGCTGGAAGCGGCCAAACTCGGCAGCTTGCAGGAAGTGTTGATCGTCGCCAGTGCCATGTCGATCCAGGACCCGCGCGAGCGTCCGCCCGAGCGTCAGCAAGCCGCCGACCAGGCCCACGCGCAGTGGAAAGATCCGGATTCGGACTTCGCCGGCTTGGTCAATTTGTGGCGCGGCTTTGAAGAACAGCGCCAGGAACTGACGGCCAGCCCGCTGCGCAACTGGTGCCGCAAGAACTTCCTCAACTACCTGCGCCTGCGCGAGTGGCGCGATTCCCATCGCCAGTTGAGCCTGATCTGCCGCGATATGCAGTTGACCATCAACAAAGAGCCGGCGGACTTTCCAAAGCTGCACAAGGCGGTGTTGTCCGGCTTGCTCAGCCAGATCGGCCAGAAAACCGAAGACGGCGATTACCTCGGCGCACGCCAGCGCCGCTTCTGGATTCACCCCTCATCGGGCATCGGCAAGAAGCGCCCGCAATGGCTGATGACCGCCGAACTGGTGGAAACCACCAAGCTGTATGCGCGCATGGTCGCCAAGATCGACGCCGACTGGATCGAGCCGCTGGCCGGGCACTTGATCAAGAAAAACCATTTTGAGCCCCATTGGGAGAAGAAGCGCGGGCAAGTCGTGGCCTTTGAGCAGATCACGCTGTTCGGGCTGATTGTGGTCGGGCGGCGGCCGGTGCATTACGGGCCGATCGACCCAGTGGTGTCGCGCGAGCTGTTTATCCGCGAAGGTCTGGTGCGTGGCGAGATTCAGTCGCGGGCCAAGTGCCTGACGGCCAATCAGCAGTTGCTGGAACAGCTCGACGAGTTGGAAGCCAAGGCGCGCCGCCGTGACATCCTGGCGGATGAAGAAACGCTTTACGCTTTCTACGATGCGCGCCTGCCAGCAGAGATCCACCAGACCGCGACCTTCGACAGCTGGTACAAGGTCAACAGCCAGAAAGACCCGCAACTGCTGATCATGCGCGAGGAAGACGTGCTGGCCCGCGAGGCCAGTGAGGTCACCGCCGCGCATTATCCGGACACCCTGCACTTGGGCGACCTGGAACTGGCGTTGAGTTACCACTTCGAACCCAATCACCCGCGCGACGGAGTGACCCTGCGCGTGCCGGCACCGCTGTTGCCGGCCTTGCCGCCGGAGCGTCTGGAATGGCTGGTGCCCGGGGTGATCGAGGCCAAGTGCATCGCCCTGGTGCGCAACCTGCCCAAGGCGCTGCGCAAAAACTTTGTGCCGGTGCCAGACTTCGTCAAGGCCGCTTTGCAACGCATCGAATTCGGCCAGGGCTCGTTGCCTCAGGCGTTGGGCCGCGAACTGCTGCGCATGACCGGCGCGCGGGTCAGCGATGAAGCCTGGGCCGAAGCGTCACAACAGGTGGAAAGCCACCTGAAGATGAACCTTGAAGTGGTCGACGGCCAGGGCAAGTTCCTCGGCGAAGGCCGCGACCTGGCTGAACTAACGGCGCGCTTTGCCGAGGCCAGCCAGGCTGCGTTGGCCGTGCCGCAAACCGCGAAAAGCCAGCAGCCGGTGGAGGCCAAGGTGTTTGCGGCGGTGGCGGAAAAAACTCAACAGAAGATCGCCGGGCTTTCGATGACGGTGTATCCGGCGCTGGTGGAAGAAAACGGCACGGTCAAGGAGGGGCGCTTCTCGACGGCTGCCGAGGCTGAATTCCAGCATCGCCGCGCATTGCAGCGTCTGCTGATGCAGCAACTGGCGGAACCGGCCAAGTTCCTGCGCGGCAAGTTGCCTGGTTTGACCGAGCTGGCGCTGATGTACCGCGAATTAGGGCGTATCGACGCGCTGGTGGAAGACATCCTGCTGGCCAGCCTCGACACCTGCGTACTCGAAGGCGAAGCCAGCCTGCCGCGTGACGGTGCCGGTTTGGCTGCCTTGGCTGAGCGCAAGCGTGGCAGCTGGACTGAACACGCCGAACGCACGGCGCGCTTGACCCTGGAGGTGCTGAAACTCTGGCATGGCTTGCAGAAGCGCTTCAAAGGCAAGATCGACCTGGCCCAGGCCGTGGCCCTGAATGACATCAAGCAGCAGTTGAGCAGCCTGGTGTACACCGGTTTCGTGCGGGAAACCCCGGCGCAGTGGTTCAAGGAACTGCCGCGTTACCTCAAGGCTATCGAGTTGCGCCTGGAAAAACTGCCCAGCCAAGTACAAAAGGATCGGGTGTGGAGCGGCGAGATGGGAGGCTTGTGGACGCAATACGAAAACCGCCTGAAAAAGCACGCCCAGGAAGGCAAGCGCGATCCCCAGTTGGCGCTCTATCGCTGGTGGTTGGAGGAGTATCGGGTGTCGTTGTTTGCTCAGCAGTTGGGTACCAAAGTGCCGATTTCCGATAAGCGTTTGAGCAAGCAATGGAGTCTGGTGGAAGCCTGACCCCTTTCCCGGTTTTCCAGGCATAGCAGGTCCCACATTAAAATGGGCATATCTGCGAGATGGCGCCAAATCCTAGGGTTTGTGGCAAACTTCGCCGTTATAAATGCCGGGATCGTCGTGAAGCGTCACGACGCGATGGAATAAAGCGATGCCAGTTTGGTGTCCGCGGTGCGGAATCGGACTATTTACAGTTTGGTACGACGGTACCAATATCTTCTGCCTGACAGATTTAGAGGAACGACCGTGCATAACGTCGTCATCAGCGGCACTGGCCTGTACACCCCAGCCAACAGCATCTCCAACGAAGAGCTTGTGCAGTCTTTCAATGCTTACGTGCAACAGTTCAACAGCGATAACGCCGCCGCCATCGAGCGCGGTGAAGTGCAGGCGTTGACTGAATCCAGCGCAGCCTTCATCGAAAAAGCCTCGGGCATCAAGAGCCGCTTCGTGATGGACAAAGACGGCATCCTCGACCCGCAGTGCATGGCCCCGCACCTACCCGAGCGTAGCAACGACGAGTGGTCGGTGCTCTGCCAGATGGCCGTCGGTGCTGCCGAACAGGCCTTGCAACGCGCCGGCAAGACCGCCGCTGACATCGACGGTGTCATTGTCGCCTGTTCGAACCTGCAGCGCGCCTACCCGGCCATCGCCATTGAGGTCCAGGAAGCCCTGGGCATCGAGGGTTTTGGGTTTGACATGAACGTGGCGTGTTCCTCGGCCACTTTCGGCATCCAGAACGCCGCCAACAGCATCCAACTGGGCCAGGCGCGGGCGATCCTGATGGTCAACCCGGAAGTCTGCACCGGTCACCTGAACTTCCGCGACCGTGACAGCCACTTCATCTTTGGTGACGCCGCCACGGCTGTGATCCTCGAGCGCGCCGACCTGGCCACCTCCGAGCATCAGTTTGACGTGGTCAGCACCAAGCTGTTGACCAAGTTCTCCAATAACATTCGCAACAACTTCGGCTTTCTCAATCGCGCAGCGCAAGAGGGTATCGGCGCGCCCGACAAGCTGTTCGTGCAGGAAGGCCGAAAGGTTTTCCGTGATGTGTGCCCGATGGTGGCCGAGTTGATCGGCGTGCACTTGGTTGAAAACCAGCTGAACGTGGCCGATGTGAAGCGCTTCTGGCTGCATCAAGCCAACTTGAGCATGAACCACTTGATCGTGAAGAAACTGCTCGGCCGCGAGGCCACGGTTGAAGAAGCGCCGGTGATTCTCGACACCTACGCCAATACCAGCTCCGCAGGTTCGGTGATTGCGTTTCACACCTATCAGGATGATTTGCCCAAGGGTTCCGTGGCCGTGCTCAGTTCGTTTGGCGCGGGCTATTCGATTGGCAGCGTGATCCTGCGTAAACGCTGATCTACCGGTCGATCACGGTCAAATGTGGGTGCTGCTTGCCTGCGATGGCATCACCGCGGTGTGACTGATACACCAAAGTGCCTGCATCGCAGGCAAGCCAGCTCCCACAGGAATCGGATTTCGACAGTGAAATCGAGGTTAATCAATGGCAGCAGCGGACGACGCGCACCTGCTTGAACGTCTGCTCAAGGGTGAGCAGCGGGCCTATAAGGAGTTGGTCGCCACCTACCAGAGCGCCATGCGTGCGGTGGCTTATGCCATCGTCGGCCAGCGCCACGCCGACGAAATCGTGCAGGATGCCTGGCTGTCGGTGGTACGCAACCTGGCTAAATTCGAAGGGCGTTCCAGCCTCAAGACCTGGCTGCTGACCATCACCGCCAACGCGGCCAAGGGGCGCTACAAGCAGAATCGTCGCGAGGTATTGCTCGATGATCTGCCTTCACCCCACGGCACCATTGGTGATGACCGTTTCACCCCGGACGATGGCCACTGGGCCGTCGCCCCCTACGCCTGGCATCAGGACACCCCGGAAGCCTTGCTGACCGAAGATGAATTGCGTGAATGCCTGGAACACACGTTGCTGAGTCTGTCTGATCTGCAAAGCAGCGTGCTGGTGCTGCGTGAACGCCAGGGCCTGGAGCTGGAAGAGATCTGTAATCTCCTGACGCTGTCGCTCTCCAATGTCCGTGTGCTGTTGCACCGAGCGCGGCTTAAAGTCTTCGCCACGGTGGAGCATTTTGAGGAGACGGGCGAATGCTGACCTGTAAAGAACAAGTGGCACGTTCCAGTGACTATCTCGATGGGCAATTGACCTTTCGCGAGCGTCTGCTGGTGCGTCATCACTTGATGTTCTGCCCGAACTGCCGACGGTTTATCCGCCAGATGCGTCTGATGCAGGCGACGCTGAAGATAATGCCGGATGAGCCGGTTGAAGGTGTGGATGCCTTGGCGCAGCGGCTGGCTGCCGAGCGGCTCAAGGGGGAGTGATGTAGCTGCAAGCTGCAAGTGAAAAGCGGCAAGTGACGCGCTTCTCCTTGAAGCTTGTCGCTTGCCGCTCAAAGCTGCTTTTTTAGAACTTGGCTTCTGCGTCCAACTGCAGGGAGTTGGCGTTGGCATCGCGGTAGCCTGCGGCGCTGGCGTAGTCCGCTTTGGTCAGGAAGTAAGTGGCGCCGATAGCGAAGTTCTTGTCGATGTCGTAGCCGACTTTGAACTTGTGACCGCGTGCACCGGTGAAACCGCCTGCGAAGTCCGAGTCAGTGAGGGCGCCGACCACTGCATAACGCTGTACGTCGCGGTAGTTGTAGTCCAGGTTGAAGCCGAACACTTTGGACTTGGCACCGAGTAACCAGGCAGTGTCCTTGTCTTTATCCGTGGCTTTGGTGTTTTGCACGTACTGGCCATAGAACGACAACGGTACAGCCAGGCCGCCGATATCGATTTGGCTGAAGCCTTCATACAAGCGGTACTCGCTGGCATTGCCGGCTGTGGTATTGGCGACCGTTTCGGCTGGGGTCAGGCAAGCGCTAGAGCCGGCGGTCGGGCAGCGGCTGTCCTCATCGTTCTGGAACGCATAAACACTGCCGCCCAGTGTCAGTTTCAGGTTGTCGGTCAGGGTGAAGCGCGACCCCAACTGGCCGGCGGTCATGCGCAGGTCATTGCGAAACTGCACGCCGTCGCCGTTGACGTTGTCCTTGAGGTTGTAGTTACCCAGGCTCCCGAACAGTTCGGTGCTGCTGCCCAGTGGGTATTTGTAAGTCAGGGCCAGGCCTTCCGGGTTGATATCGCTATCCCAGATCACATCACCCATGCTGACCCACGGCTGCAGCATTTTGCCGCCGATGACGTGCAGGTTCTTGATCTGGTCCGGGTGGTAGTCGATGTAGCCGAGGTCCAGCCAGATCGACTTCTTGTTGAAGTAGCCGTCCAGGTCCTGGTTCGTGGAACGGGCGTCGTCACTGCTACCCGTGGCGATACGGATGCCGGTGTCGACCTGCGAGTTGATCTCGGTGTAGGCGCCCAGACGAGCACGGATGCGCTCACGATCCTTGTCCTTGCCGCCGTTGTTCGGGGTGCCGTCGATCTTGATGGTTTCGTGGCGGAAGCGCACGTCACCCTTGAGCTGGGTCTTGGCAGCCCAGGCCAGTTTCTGGTCAAAACTGCTCAGCTCATTGGTTTTCTTCGCGGTGGCCGCGATCTGTTCGTTGGTCTCTTGTTGAGCTTGCCGTGCGATCTGCTGTTCTTTCTGGTCTTTAGCCAATTCGCTTTGCAGTTCAGTGTACTGCGCAGCGGTGATCTGGCCGTTGGCCTTGAGCATGTCGAGCAATTTAGCGTCGACTGCAGCGCTGGCCGGAACGCTCAGGGCCAGTAACAGGCCGCCGCACAGGACCGCCGCAGTTTTAGTGGAAGCAAGACGCATATCAATCTCCGAAGGTGAGGAGGGATGGCAAACCATCCAGGACACAACCGACCGATGACGGACGGAAAAATAACCACCTGCTAGAACCAGGCGCTCTAAAAACAGGCGTCAGTATCACGATCGTTTATGACGGCGCAGTGGCTAAGTGATGTCATCTAGATGACAAATTGATTAGGATCGGAACTATTGGTTTAGAGCCTTGTCACGCGATTCGGGGGTGTGCTTGGACCGGCGATAGGCGATACTCGCGAGGCTTTCACGCCCCCGATCAGTGAGGATGCACATGCCGTTGCAACGCCTGGACAGCCTGTCCGAAATCGCCCCGCAGGTTTGGGATGCACTGGTGCCGGACGCCCAGCCTTTCGTGCGGCATGCCTTCCTGAGTGCCCTGGAAGACAGCGCCAGCCTGGGCCCGCAATCCGGCTGGCAGCCGGAGCATTTGCTGCATTGGGACAGCGATCGGCTGGTGGCAGCATTACCCAGTTATCGCAAGTGGCATTCCTATGGCGAGTACGTGTTCGACCATGGGTGGGCGGATGCCTGCGAGCGGGCCGGCATCGATTACTATCCCAAGCTGCTGACAGCTGTGCCGTTCAGCCCGGTGAGCGGGCCACGCCTGTTGGCGGCGAATGCCGAGGAGGGTTTTGAACTGCTGAAAAGCCTGCCGGGTTACCTGGAAATCGAAGGGCTCTCCAGTGCCCACATCAACTTCACTGACGCGCTGGCCGATGCTGCACTGGCGCAACAACCGGGTTGGTTGCAGCGCCTGGGTTGTCAGTTTCACTGGCAGAACCGTGGCTACCGCGACTTCCAGGATTTCCTCGATGCCTTGAGTTCACGCAAGCGCAAACAGATGCGCAAGGAGCGTGAGCAAGTGGCGGGGCAGGGCATCGAGTTCGAGTGGTTGCAAGGGCATGAACTGAGCGAGGCGCAGTGGGATTTTGTCTACGCCTGCTACGCCAATACCTATGCGATCCGCCGCCAAGCCCCTTACCTGACCCGCGCCTTTTTCAGCCTGCTGGCCGAGCGCATGCCCGAAGCGATTCGCGTGGTCCTGGCCAAACAAGGTGCCCGCCCGGTGGCCATGGCCTTCAGCTTGATCGGTGGTGGCAGCTTCTACGGCCGCTACTGGGGCTGCCTGGCGGAATTCGACCGCCTGCACTTCGAAACCTGCTTCTATCAGGGTATGGACTACGCCATCGCCCACGGCCTGCAACGCTTTGATGCGGGGGCCCAAGGCGAGCACAAGTTGATTCGCGGGTTTGAGCCGGTGATTACACGCTCGTGGCATTACCTGCGTCATCCCGGATTGAAAAACGCCGTGGAGGATTTCCTCGAGCGCGAGCGGGTGGGGGTCGTGGCGTATGCCGAAGAGGCGCGGGCAGCCCTGCCTTATCGACAGGGCTGATCCACTTCACTTCAGCCCGGCTCCTCCTTGCCCAGCCATCGATAGGAAAAGCCGCCGATCACCGCGCCAAGGATCGGCGCGAACATAGCCGTCATCACCCGCTTACTGACGTTATGCCGACTAAAAATGTAAACACCAATTCCAACTATTTGATTTAATTAAACAAAAACAAAAATAAATCGTAAAAAGTTAATAAATACTATGATTTTCACACCTTGTTTACATACCGGAATACGTGTTAGTCCGTCGCATTAATTTCGAAAAAATCGCATTTTTGTCCCCAAAACTCACACCTGCATCGTGAACTGAATTCAGCCGTTGCGCCGTGTCGTCCGCACATGAGGATCTTTCCCTATTCCGCAATATACCCAAGAGTGCCCCGAGCCCGTGGACGCATGCTCAATCAACCAAGGAGGTATCCACCTCTACAGCCGACTACGCGCAGACGCCCACTTGCGGTACCAACTGGATATCCACCCGACGATTGGCCGCTCTCCCGGACGTGGTGTCATTGCTGGCAATCGGCTGACTGCCTGCCGCGCCTTGGACGGTAAAGCAATTATTGGGGATGTCGCTCATGCGCTGCATCCAGTTGCGCACTGCCGAGGCGCGGGCGTAGGAAAGCTGCAGGTTCTGCTCGGCGTCACCCGTGGTGTCGGTGTGCCCGACGATGACGATCAGCCAACCGGGTTGGGCCTTGATGTTGACCAGGGCATTGATCAGCACCTTGGTCGAGCCGGGCTTGAGTTCAGTGCTGCCGGCATCGAACAGCGACAGGCTGTCCAGGCGCACCGGGGTGGGCATGGCCTGTTGCGGTTGGTCGTTTCCTGCCATTTGACTCCACCACCAAAACCCGCACGCCAGGGCGACTGTGGCGGCCAGTGCAAACAGCCACAGGGCAATACGCCGCTTGCGGGTTTTCGAAACCACAGGCGGCACCTCAGGCATAGGATGGACTGGCAGGACCACCACCGGCATCACGAAGGCCGGCTGCGGAACCCTCGTCGATATCGGCAATATTTCGCCCGAAGATACGTTGCGTTGCAGGCGCTGCATCAGCCCACTGATCTGATGACGCAGCGCCTGCAACGTGACCAACGGCACTTGCCCGTGGCGATTCAATTGCGTGGCCAGCCGCTCCAGCTCACTGTCCACGCGCTCCAGAACGGGCAGCGCTTGCGTCGTTATTTGAAGGCTGCGCAGCAACGGCTGCAATTGAGCAAACAACCAGGCCAAGATGTCCAGGCGCACGGAGGCCATGGGCGGCCACACGCGTGACCATTCGTTACACAGCGCCTCAATCAATGCCACCCCTTGTGCCATGCCCTCCAGCCCGTGGCGTTGGCTGCGGGCCAGCGCAAAGGAGGCGGCAGTTTGCAGCTCTGCGCCGTTGTTGTGGAACAAGGTCAGGCACAACTGCTCGACCTTGGCCCAGTCGACGTCCGGACACGCCGGGTGGCTCAGCTTGGCCATCTCGTCACCCAGCGCAGTAAACCCGTCGAAGTCACGCGGGTCACCGCCGACTCGAATACGCATTTCAAATAACGCCGTCATCTAGCATCCTTTCCTTATAGGTTTACGGCTTGGGCAGGTAGTGCTGCCGTTTCAGGTGACGCACCAATACCTTGCCCTCAGGCGCCAAGGTCGTACCGAAGGTCACGCGCTCGCCGCCTTGCAGTTGCGCGTCCAGGGCGTACTCCAGATGGCCCGGTTGGGTCTGCGGCAGCAGTTCGATATTCACTGCTGCCAGGCGCGGCTCGTACTTGAGCAAGGTGCTCGTTAGCGTGCCCATCAACCCATGTGCGGCGGCGGGCAGTCCTTGCAGGATCAGGCCCATGTCCGGCAAACCGTAATCCGGTAGGTGACTGATCGAGCCCGCCCGGCTGTTGAGGATGCGTTGCAGATTGTCCAGCACCGACAGGGTGTGCTGGTCTTCTTCCCGCACTCGGTACAGGTCCAACTCGCCGTCGAAGTTCTGCAACAGCATCTCGTAGAGCGACGGGTTCAGCTCGCTCACGGTTAGTCCTTTTCCAGGGGTTGCAGGGTCAGGCGGTTGTTGCCCAGTTCGATCACCCGCGCCCGGTCCGGGTCCAGGTCATCGCGGGTCAGCGTCAGGCGCCAGGTGTTCATCTGCGTATCGGGGGTGCGAAACAACGCCACCACGGTCACGAACTGGGCGTCTTTGTGCATGGGCACATCCAGCTGTGCGCCCTCTGCGGGTTTAACCACCACCGCTCGTTGGTCCAACAGGTCAGCGCGCAGCAGGTTGTCAGCATCGCTCAGCACGCTGTCGTAGGTCGTCTTGCCCACGACTTTGTTGTCGCGCAACTGATACACCCGCACCACGGTAGGCACCGATAAACCACTCATGTCCGTCACGTCGGTGTTCATCGCTGCCCGGCCGGTAAAATCCAGGTGCAGGACTTTTACCTGTTTGTAGAAAATGGCCTTGGCCATGGACGCGGTGCCGTCGGTTACGGTCTGGGTCAGCCCGCACCCACTCAATAACGCACCGAGCAGCGCCACCTTCAATAGATTAAAAACGGTACGCGACATGCTGTGCCTCTCTGTACTGGGGGGTGCTGTGCAGGCCTTGGTATCGGCCCAGGTTGATGGTGATGGTGTCGTGTTCGCCGATCTGCCAGGCCTCGCTGCCCAGGCCCAGGACGCCGGTCATGCCCAGCAGCACGGGCGCGCCGCCCAGCACCGGTTTGGGCAGGCTGTGTATCGGCAGCGACAGCTGCAATTTTGCGGTGCAACGCCAGCCCAGGTAGACCCGCAGCAACACCAGCAAGTCGTTATGCAGCTGGCTGCCCGGCAACCAGCCACGCGCCTCAATCAGGTCCTCGGTGAACAGCGCCAGGTGCAACTGACTGTTGGCATCAAAGCCGACGCTGCCCAACGGCGTGCCCTGGGACAAACTCACCGGGTGACGCTTCGACAGGCTGGCCGGCTGCGCCAGGGCTACTTTTTGTGGCCAGTGCGGCGTCACCCGGGGCTGGGTGTTGGGGGCCAACAACTTGACCAGCGCGCTGATGCCTTCGGCGTTGCGCGTCGGCAGGCGCATCACGCTGAGCAGCGCCAGGAAGCGCGAGATCGGCGTGGCGATCTGCTGGGCGGTGCCAGGAATCCCCAGGCCGATCAGCCCCAGCAGGCATTGCGACGTCGCATCGCTGCCGCCCGCCTCAAACGTCGCAGGGTAGGAGTACTTACGCCAGATGCGATAGAACTGGGTAAATATCCGGTGGTTAAAAATATCCAGGAACGCCTCCAGCGCCTCATGGCCTTCGCGGCGCTGGGCGATGTCGTCCAGGAAGCTCGTCGGCATCGGTGAGTCGACGCCGTACAGGCCCAGCAGACGGGTGCGTACCGTCGCCGGACGTTCGGGATGGTCCTCGTCGGTTTCGATGGCCTTCAGTTCTCCCGCAGGAAAACCCATACCAGGGTCCGGCCGAAAGCGCACAGGGTCATCCGCCGGGTGCGCGGTGCTACCCAAGGGCGGGTGATTGGGCAACGCCTGTTCCAGCAACTGACAGAAACGGTAGAGGCTGGCCTCAGCGACCCGCCCGTCCAGCGCTTGCAGTAAACCAGCGGCTTTCAGCCGGGAATACGCTGACTGTGGTTCTCGTTCCATCGCAGGCACTTTCCGGTAGGTTGCAGGATCAGCGTGAGCTGGTTGAACAAATGAATGTCGGCATACAGGCCAAAGAAGCGATGGAGCATCTCGCCAAACAGGCTGATGTCGCCTTCCCCTGAAAAGCCATTGGCATCCAGGGTGATTTCGATATCCACCCCGCGTAGCAGAAAACCTTTCTCAAAACGCTGTACCAGATGATGGCGAACGTCGACAATCGCCTCCAGGCGCCGGCGATTCAGCTCGCTGCCGGTCCAGTCGTACAACGCCAGGGTGCCGCGCAGCACCTCGGCGCTGTCGAGCATCGGCAGGAAGTTCGAACCCAGATGGCTGAGCACGCGCCAATGAAAGCGGTCGCGGTTCGGTGGGTACTGCGGCAAACTCGGCGCACACAGGTTGTGCACCCGCAGGCCGGTCTGAGTCGATTGCACCAGGGTGTCGAGCAAGGTGCTTTGCAGGGCCTTGCGCGGTAATAGCCCATTGGTGCCGGTCAAGCGCAGGGAAAGGCTTTCGCTGCCCTGCAACCGATCCTTGTCGAAGCCGTCACCGCCCAGGATCAGCCAGGTGTCGTGCAAGCCGTTGGCCGAACGCTTCAACCGTGTATGGAAATAACGCTCAGGAGCCTCGTCGCGCAGCATGCCGCCCTTGTGGCGAAAGCTGGTGAACGGGACATAGTCCTGGCGCACCGCGTTTTTTGAGGAGGTCACCTGGTCGACCGAATAAATTTCTGTGTGGCCGTCCTGCAAGCGCATAGGCCGCAACAGGTAGTCGGTTTGCAACGGCGCCAGGGTCAGCGGGTCGGCCTCCAGCGGGAACAAGTTGATGACCGGCACGGCATGTAGGCGAATGTGTTCGCTGCTCACACTAAATTCGTGCGGCCATGCCTCGCGCAGCACCACATCCAATTCGAACCAGGGTGTACCGACGGTGAGGTTCAGTTGTTCCAGACCACAAAGGGTCACAAACATGAATTTTTCACGAAAGGTGAAGTACTCCAGCAGCAACTGATAACCGCTGAACGCGCTATCGCCCTTGGGCCACAGGCGATCTTCATCGGCGAACCCCTTGGGCGCAAAATGACCGTCCAGCGCCTGGCGCTCCTGCCCCGACAAGCGTACGTACAACGCCTGCGTGTTCAGGGTCAGTGCCTGGTGCAAAGCACTGGCCAGCGGTGCGTCGGCATTCAGGTACAGCGGCAGGCGACTGAGGTCGATCTGGCTCCAGTCGCTCAACGCCCCGCAGGCAAAACGCAGGCGCAGCAGAGAACGACCGTCTGGCTCGTAAGCCAGTCGTACCGACTCCAGGGCCAACGGTTGCAACATTAGGTCCTGGGTGGTGGTGTAACGGCAGCGTGTGCGTTGCGGGCCGATGGGTTGGGAGAGGATCTCAAAACCCGTGGCGATGGCCTCGCTGCGTTTCATCTGCGCCAGCTCAGGCACCAACTCGACGACCGACAATGAAGGGATGGTGCGCAGGTAATGCGGCCACAGCAGGCTGACCAGACCCTCGGTCAGCTCCGGCAAGTCATCGTCGAGCTTCTCGCGCAGGCGCCCCATCAAGAAGGCAAAGCCCTCGAACAGACGCTCCACATACGGGTCTTGCGCGCCCGGTTTATCCAGGTTGAGCTGAGCCGCCCGATCCGGGAACGCTTCGGCGAACTCCTTGCCGGCTTCGCGCAAGTAACGCATCTCGGCATCGAAGTAGCGCAGTGTTAAATTGTCCAAGCTCACAGAAAGATTCCAGATGAATAAGGGTTAACCGCAAAGCACTGCAGCGCGTACCGGGTCAATCGCTACTAGTCCTGCCAATAGCGCCTCGGTACGCCGGGCCAGGGTGGGTTTGTCCGCATCGTTGCGCTGTGCTTTCATGCGCAACAGCTTGAGCAGGCGAGCCTTAACCTCAAAGTTCAGCTCTGGTTCCCACACCGCCAGGGCGTGGTGCTGCGCGGTAGCGTCCAACTCCCCCAGCAGGTGCAGGGCCAGATCGCTTTTGCCATATTGCTCGGCTACCCGCGCCATCAGCAGGCGCAGCAGCCAGCGCTGACGCCCGGTTTGTATTCCAGGCCGGGATGCCAACCAGGCGAGCGCCACTTCCACGCCGTCGTTGTCGGCCTGGACCAGGGCTTCGCCCTCCAGCGCCAGGATGTCAGCGTCTCCCGTGGTCAGTACCGCCTTCGGTGCCGGTAGCCATTGCTGGGCACGATTACCACTGACGTGTTGGGTGATCCAGTCGCGGGTAGTCTCATCGGCGAAGGGCGTACCGTCGTTCCAGTGCAACAGTTCCAAGCCCGGCAGACGTTCGAGAAACATCCCCAGATCACGCTTGACGATATCGGCCCAGCTGTCTTGTGGCGCCGGTTGTTTACTCAGCGCCTGGTACAGGTACCACTGCAGATCCAGCCAGAAATGATTCACCCCCTCGGCGTACACCCGCTCGACCTGATCGAGCAATTCAGCCCAACTCTGTTGCAGGTACAGGCGTTTGAGTTGTGCCCGATAATCGCCACGAGGTGACGCCAGACGCGTATTACCGCTGGCTTCCTCAGGCGGTGCCTGGTGTACCGTGTCCCAACGCAAACTCTTCATCAGTCGATGGGCCGCCAGCCAGCCCTGGGGCTGTTCGCGCAAATACCCCGCCAACGCCCGACCGTTGTCCAGCAGGTCGCGCCCGGACTTGATGGCCGTGGCGGTCGGCGCCGCCGTCTGCACGTTCGACTCATGACTGACACTGTGCTGCGGCACCAGTGCATCCACCCCACCGGACTGGGTCAACCGGGCGGATAATGCGCCGTACAGCGCCCCAAGGGCCGGACGCTGGTCCTGCGGCCACGCCTCAAGCCCGCGCTCCAGCCAGGCCAGGGCCGCGACCGTGCGCTCGGCCTCGCTGCGCACCACCTCGGGGTATAGCGACAGGCTGTCCAGCACCTTACTGCTGGCCAACCATTCCAACGCCATCTTGCGGCTGTTGGGCCGCGTCGGCAGAACTTGGGCGGCATAACGCTCCACTAGCGCGGCCAACAAGGTCAGCCCGTCAGCTAACCCGGCCTCACCGTCCTTTTGCAAACGCGCCCACAGGTAATAAGTCCCCACCCGCAGGTCCTTGCTGGTGTGAGTAAGCAGCTTCTCGGCCAGTTGAACCACCCGCTCGGCATCCGCCCCGGACAGTTTGTTGACCTCTTCGCGCATGCGCTGGAAGTCATCGTCATAGCCTGGATCTTCGCCTACGGGTGAGTCCGCACTGATGGGCAGAAGCCACGGCTGCCAGCGTTCGGCCTGGTCGCGGCCGAGGGCCAAGGCATCGCGCTCACCCAAGCAGTGTGTGATCAGGGTGCGCAGGCTCATTCAAAACTCCCGTTTTGCGCATAGGGCACTTCTGCGGCACCTTCGTTGAGAAAAATCTGCGACGGCAGCGTGAAGTTGCGAAAGTTGAGCAAGGCCAACGGACCCGCGCCCAGCTCGGTGCGCAGGTTCCAGGTGAGATTCAGGCCATCGGGGGCCTTGAGGACCAAGCGGTAGCGGCTATCGCCGTCGTCCAAGGGGGTTATTCGCGCTTTTTCCAGCAAGCGAATCAGGCCCCAAGTGCCCTGGTAGTCACCGAACAAACGCTCGCCGGTATGGATGCTGGTCCAACTCAGGCTGGCGCCCGGATGGTCACCACGTCCCGGCCAACTGAAACGTTGCCAGAGCTCTTTCTGGTTGAAGTACTGATGTTGCACACCGTTGAGAATAAAGGTGGTTTGCACCACATCGCGCACCGGTTTGCCTTGCAGCTCAAAGCTCAGGCCCATGCCGCCGTCGGTGTAGATCACGTCAGCCAAGTGACTGAGCTGGTTGATCGCCGCCAGGAACTGCGGGTTGAAGCGCAAGCCCTGACTATGACGAGGGTCGGCTACCCAACGGCTGCCTTCCTTTCGTAGCACACCGCTCAGTTGGCGCTGCAAAAACTGCTCGATGCGCCCGGAGTCGGCGCGGATCATCTGCCCCAGCATCGGCAGCGAGGAGTCACTGGCGGTGTCAGCAAACGGGTAGCGGCCGGCGAAGGCGCCTTGCCAGTCCGTAACAATTGCCCGCTGCCACTGATTGTTGAGCCCAGCCGCAGAGGGTTGCAAAACCCGCTGCCAGGCTTGATCCAACGGCTGCACAAAGAGCGTATGGCCGACCCCACTCCACTCCGCGCCCAGGCTGGCAGCAATCAGGCTACCGTAAGACTGGGTGTCAGTCAGGTCCACGCTCTTGCCCTGAAAAACCGTCTGCGCCAGAGCCTGAGTCATTTCCTGCGGGTCGGGTGCATTGCTTACTTGCTGCAGTTTCAAACGCACCCGCGTGACCCGGGTGAGGAACGCTTGCAGGCTCAACCGGTCGTTATCGGCCTTGCCCTCGGGGGCTTTGCCCAGCAGCGTCAGCAACGGCCCAAAAGTGGCATCCAGCGGGCTGCGTGGCATCTGGGTTTGCTGGTCGATCACTGGCACCTTGTCCTGGTCGATCAGCTTTTGTGCGGACTTGATCAGCGAGTCGGCCAGCGCCTGGCTGCGAGTGCCGGCCTGCCCTTGATAGGCCAAGGTGTTCATCAGGGCAATGAGCGGCGACTGACGCACATCGGTCATCAGGGTCAACTGGTCGATCACATCAGGCAGGCTGTTGGCCTGATGCCAGCGCAAACTGTTGAGAAAATCCAGCCAGGCGTTGGCGTAGTCCTGAAAGTAGCGCTCAGTGAGGCGTTCCTTGAGCACACTTGGGGTCAGTTCGGTGGCGATGTCGGTCTGGTTGTCGCTGAGTACCCAATCGATTTCCTCGCGGCGCGCCTCGGCGATATCGTCAATGGCCTGGCGTACCTGGCCTTCCCAGGCCTGGCGGGTGAACACCCCCGGCACGCTGGATTCGGTGTAGAACAACGCCAGGGCGTCGGTTTCACCGACCATGCCTTGCACACCCAACTCAGGATATTGGTTAGCTGCCAGGTCGAGGACCTGCTGGTACAGGGTGGTTTCGGCATTGCGCTGGCCCAATTGGCCGAGCAGCACTTGTCGGGACAGTGCCACCAGCGTCGGGTCAGCCTTGATGGCCCAGTCCGGATGCGCTGCCAGGTGCTCGCCATAGAACCGCCACAGGGTGGGCGACAGGCCTTGCCAGAGGCCCGGAGATATCCCGGCGCGTGATGGCTCGGCGTTGGTCAAGGCTTTGGTCAGGAAGGTCGCGTCAGCTTTTTGCGGGCGCGCCATCATCAGGTACGCCTTCAATTGCTCGTAGGCGCCCTGGGCCCGCTCAGCCCGTTGCTCGCTGCCCGGGGGCAGACTGATCAAGGCGTTGAGCTGGCGCTGCAAATTGGCCGCTGCCGGGCCACGTATCAAGCGGTTGTTGGCGTCGACATAACGTGGCCACAGGGCATCGAGCAGGGCTTGATTTTGATTCAGGCCAAAGCGCTGGTACCAGGGCATGCCGTGTTTGGCGCGGTAATCCAGACGTGCCAGCTCGCGCACCAGATCGTTGAACGCGCTCAGTTGCTCGTCGCTGTTTCCCGGCTGTTGCAACGCCGCCAACGAAGTTTGCACGTGGGCAATCTGCACACGGTTACTGACAAACGACAGCAACAAGCCTGCCCCCCACAACGCAGCCAGCACCAGTACCAGTGCATAACTGACGCGTGGAACGCTCCAGCCCAGTCGACTGCCGCTGGTGGTTTTATCATCAAGTACGCCACGCCATACCGGGGCTGCCGACCAGATATGTTCCACTTGCTTCGTGCGCGGTACCGGCAGGCTGAACCACAACCCGCGCAACGGCACGCCACGGGCAAACTCACCCGCCAGCGGTGCCAGCGTGTGACGCCAACGCGCAATGCCCTCGCCCTGTAAATCCCGGGACAGGCGCAGCAGAAAGTCATGGCCCATCATATTGTTGATCTGCGCCAGGCCTTCGCGACGCAAAGGCTCCAGCAAACTATTCAAACGACCTTGCAACGCCTGCGCATCAAAGCGGGCCGGCAACAAGCAGCCTACCGGCCGTGCCTTGCGGGTGTCCTGGGGCCACTCACTGTCGCAGACCTGCCACAGGTACAACGGCAACTGCCAGCTCAGGCTGCGGGCCAGACTCTGTAATTGGCGAACGCCCGCGCCCATCGCGGCATCATCGGCAGCCTGGGTTTTGTTCAGTGCCCAGACCACGCCGTCGAGCGCACGCCAGCGGCTCAGGCCAGCCCATTGCTGAGGGAATGACTGATCCAGCGGCTCATGGGTACTACCGCCCCACAATAGGACGGTGCCTTGGCCTTCCAGCCAGCATTGTTCGGTTAGGGTCGGGGCGATGGCGTCGATTTGCTCGGGTTCGCCGACGACCAATAGGAGGCGAACTTGGCGGCGCCAGAAGAGGCCGTAGCGTTCGCGCAGGTGGTCACGCAGCGCTGAGAGATCAACAACTGGTTGGCGAGGCAAAACCATCTGTGCGTCTGTTGGGGCATAGACCTTATCCGTGCGACCCTGCTCTTGGTGGTTTTGGCGTTTGAGATGCGCCAACAGCCGTGGTACCAAACTGCCCACCATCGCGATGGTGATGATCAGTAAAAAAGCGAACAGCTTATGGTGATTCTCGACTAACCCTATCCGATCACCGTATTTCCAGATCACCCAGCCCAGCGCGGTTACAAGTGTAATGATCCACACTGCTGCGCCCGCGCGACGCCATGAATTACTCCAAGCTTTCATGCCAACTCTCCCGTGGTAACAGTGCTAATCCAGTGCCGCGATTCTTCTTGGGCCAAGACCAACAAAGGCTTGCGCTGATGCCGGACCATTTCCACTCCAAGCGCAGTCACCAGCCAGTGACCGAGCGGCCCCGACACTCCACACAGGCTCTCCTGAATCCACTGCGACTCCACCTTGAGCGACGCGTCATGACCACCTGCGACAGCAAGCATTTTGCCGGTCAGTGGCAGCCAATCCGCGTAGTCGGCCAACAAGCCGGTCGCCTGACAAGCACTTGTCTGAGTTTGCAGGAACAGCGGAAACTCGCTGTCCAGCGCGTCGATGTCCAACGGCATTGGCCGTAACAAGCCAGCCGTCACAGGTAGCTTCAAGGCGAGTGCCAGGCTGTCCGGGCATAAAAGCAAGGTTGCAAGCCCGTCGGAGTACGCTTCCTCACCGTGTACCTGTAGCACCAGAATCAACTCGATGGCTGCGCTCGCAGTCTTCAACGTTTCATCGATCCACCGGTATGACAATTCGCCAGCCAGAGTGATCATCGCTGGTAGAGGTTGGCTAACTGTGGTGGACCACGTCTGCTGCAAGGCATCACGCAAGGCATCGTATTGCCCGGGATCGACATCGCTCAGTAGGGTGACCCGCAGCTCCTGGCCCGTCGGCAACGCTTGCAGTGCCGGCGCCAGTCCCAGGATCAACAGTTGCAATCCGGTCTGCGCGCGCTCCGCCTGTACAGGCAAGGCCGCAATACGCCGTGCCTGCCCTGTACGGGGAGGCAAGCCAGAGGGAGTTTGAGTCAGTACGCTGGCAGACACCTGATCCGGCAACAGCACACAACTGGCAGACACTGCCAGGTAGCGCTGCGCCCAGCCCTGCCAGGACTGTTGTGCACCTTGCGCCTCCTCCTCAAGAAACTGGTAACGGCTCAGTGCTCCTCCATAGGCATGGGCACGAGTACCAAACGTCAGTAACCAGACCAGCAACGGCGAGCCGGAAAATACCCAGATATTGAACGTATGCAGTAGCGGCATACGTTCGGAGGCATGCAACAAAAACAGCAGCACGCAGGCGAGCACCGCCACGACTGCCGCCAATACCCAACGGCCCAGCACAGGGGGCTCTGGAGCTTCCACTACTTCGGGTGGATGACGATCCCAGCCCATGGTTAACCCAGCCCGCAATCAGGGGCGCTGGAGATCACCTGGCAACCGCACTCACATCGGCAGCCGTTGACCACCATCGCCCGATCATCCTCAGACCAGTCCGGGCAGCCATCGACAATCCGGTTTACGCCATGCCCCGGCAGCGGACAACGAACCTCGTCGCCAACCAATGCCACTCGCTTGCCATGAACGATAGTCGTGGATGAGGCCGATATGACTTCTCCGCCGTGGGTGGTTTTATCACCCAATAAAACAAAACCTTGGGGCATATTAAAATATTCCAAAACTCGCCCATTGAAAGATAGGCTTCCATAAAAACGATCAGACCATTCGTTATAGGGATGGTCTCGACCAATAAAAATAACTCTATCCCAAAAATGCACTACCTTTAACTTTCCAGCGCCTAAGCGCTACGTATAGTTTCGCGGACAATGCAGCGCCCCATTATCAGCATCTAAAGCCGATCCAAGGGTAAGCGTGTCAAAAACAAAAGAAAAAGGTAAGTCAATGATAGCCAAGGGAATAACTAAACCGTAGGTCCCCTTAATCATACTCCAGTCAGTTGCTGCGTGAACATCCAGGTGAACTCCCTGGTAGGGGCAAGTCGGACCATTCATAACTACCGCACCTACTGCTGCACAGCCCGATTGCAGTCCGACAATAAATCCTAAAATCCCGAATTTTAAACGCTTCACGCAACCACCCCTAGACTAACTCTCGAAATATTTTTAAAGCGAGACCGGGCAGCGCCCGCAATTAATGCCAAATAAAACATCGCAACTCCAATGCAAATACATGACTAGCCTTTATAAAATAATCCTCACACCAATCGACATTAGGGATAAAACATTAAGAGTTGATGGTAAGGTCTGAATAGAAGGAGGCATGCGATTCATCGAGCCTTCTCCGCAGCCAGGCGAATGGTTTGCAGCTTCTTGAAGCTTGGCTTGCTGCCAGTCGCTGTAACACTGCCATCGGGGTAGGTGAGCTCGGGGTAGACGCCCACTTTATGCACCTTCGAACCTAAAGAATAAACAACGTAGCTGGCATGCAGCGAGGGCTCGAACGTCACCTTTCGAGCAGTTGGGGCGCGATAGTACGAATACATTTCACCCTCACCGACTAGCCAAGCGAGTTTTTTATGCCCTCCAATGAATCGTTCGCTAACCCAGGGGTAATAATCCTTGCTAATCAGGGCGTCGCCACTGACCTTTATAATCGGCTCAAACGCAGAACGTCGTTGTGGCAGATGCTGATCGAACATTACGATCACCCCACCCCCAGGGCCCGCTTTAACGTTCTCCCCAAAGTGTGTTGTGTTGGCGTAGGTGACACCAAAGGTCACATTACTCAGTTGCCACTGGCACCTGCCACCGCCATTGATGGGCAGCTTCGCTTCGTACACGTCGCTCTGCCCCTGCCGTTGCGGTTGTACCGTGGTGGAGAGATAGCCATCTTCTTCATAACTGGTCCAGTCCGGCCCGGATCGCTTGATCGGGCACTTTTCTGAGCGGTACATCACTCGCATAGGTTCTGCTGCAAGGTTCTCGGGGACCTTTATCGTCACGCTGACCTGCTCGCCGCCCGGTGGCGGCGACAGGGTCCTGTTCTGGGCACAGCCACTGAGGCTGAATAGCAGCAACAGAACGCCGCTCATGCGGCTTAGGGAAGCATTCATACTTTTGTCCCTTCGTGATGGATCAGAATATTCATGATTTAACTTCTTTCCCTATAACTGAAGCGCTTGACTGGCTTCGGCGTATCAGAACACTGCTTCAGGCCTGGGTGATCTCGATCATCACGCCGAATTCGCGCTCGCGGCAAAAACGCTGCAGGGCTTCAGTGCCACCTTCCAGCTCTCGGGTCGTGTGCAATGCCATGGGTAACAATTTCTGCAAGGCGAGAAACTGCTCATTACGATGTTTTTCCTCTTCGGGGATGCCCTGCCTATACAGCTGCTCCTCGAACTTCGCCCGATCCTCCTTGCGCTGCAACGGCCGCTCGGGGTCGCTCAACTCCAGCAACTGGTTGTGCAAGAAGGGCAGGTAAGCCTGGATCATCGAGTGATCCCACGGGCTGCTGCGCGAAGTACTACGCTCGGGGTTGGTATGTGATGGAAAGAAACGCACCAGGCTTTCCCGGTTCAATGACCGGATCAGGGTCTTCTGATCCTCACTGGCGAAACGGCTGAACTCATCGTTCAGGCTGGGTACCAGATAGATACGCGTGCGGTGCGGCAAACGCGTAAGAATGGTGGTGTGGTAGGGCGCGCCCAAGCCTTCTTTGCTGCGATAGGCAGGATAGTTGGAGCCCCGGGATTCCACATGCTGATCAGCCCGGTAGAACATCGCAATCTGCCCATGATGCCAGTAGGGATCACCAAAGCGGATCAGCTTTCCGGCCGCCAGTTCACCCACGGACCAGATATATCCGAGGCTGGGACCTAGCGGGCCAAAGGCGCTATATAGCCAGTTATCCAGCTCCGCCTCAGGCGGTACGCTGGTGATGGTGTCCGCATCGTTGACATGGCGGAAGTGCATCACTGATTTCAGACGTTCCAGTGCCTTGGCCGTGAAGGTGCGAGGCATGCCGTAGGTATAGAGCAGCGGATTGAGATCTTTCAGCTCTGCGGAGTGGATCAGTGCCAGGGCACCGCCCAAGCTATGGCCGCAAATAAATAACTTCCTACCCTCCAAAGCTTCCTGAATGTCATCAAAATCTTTTGGAAACAGCTTCTTAGCCACCTCAAACGACTGCAAGAAACCGTAATGCGCGCTGCCGACATCAGTCAGGGGCGTACACGATGACTTCACGTCGCAGCCACTGCCATCGGCCGGCATCGGGCGGTACATCACATCGGTCACCCAATCCATGGGTTCCTGAGTTCCACGCCACGCCACCACCACCTGAGTCTGGTTGATGAAATAGAACAGTTGGGTGTTTTCGATGATGTGCCATGGGATGTCCGGCTCATCCGGCGGTACTTCGGCCGTCAGCGAATCAAGCATGACCGCCGTGGTGTAACGCTGGTCAAAAGGTACGTCCACCACCAGTGCCGGCAGACGTGTCCCTTTGGGGTCGATCATCTCCGGCGTACGCGACAAGTCCAGGCACTGACGGAAAAAGAACTCCTCCACCGAGCCTGACACCGTACTGGGGTCGGAGTCCGGACGCTGCTTCAACATGTTCTGGGCGGCGACGCTGTAGGACAGGTTGGCCATCAGTCCAAGGTTATAGGCGTTGGCCATGCTGTATTCAGGTTGGTGATGCAGCACCAACGACCATGCACGGAGGGGACATACTTCCAGTACGTGACGGCGATTCAGTGCTTCGTAATCAACAGTGAAACCGCTGTATGTCTGATCCGGGAAGTGAAAGGCTGGGGGGCGCTTCGGGTCTATGACAGGCGGGTCAAAGGTTGGTAATTGGTCGCACAGTTGGCCGATGCGCAGGTAATGATAGACATGGCCTGCCGCAAGCGCCTGCTTCTCTATCGGAGAGAATCCCGAACGCTGCGGACCATACAGCGGAGAACGGTCACCGATTACAGGTCGGGGCGGCTCAGACCGCTGCGCGCGCAGACGACGGGTTTGCAATTGCTCTGCCAGGGGATCAGCAGTCATCAGCAACGTGATGGGTATCGGGTGCAGGCCGTCGATGCGGATTACGCCTTGGGCATCGCTTTGACCTGCGCACTCTGGGGCACACGCCGCGCGCGTGGCGTCGTTCACCGCGCGATACGGCATGTTCGCCAAGGGATCGCCCTGCTCGTCCAGCAGCTGGAATTCGACCCAATGCTGTTTCTGCTTCCCCCCGATCACGTCTTTACGCGGGTTGAGGGTGTCCGTACGGTGCAGGGTGTCGTTCATGACGGTCCTTATATAAAGAGTGTTATTGGGCGAACGGGAATTCGTTCAATCCAATCAATTAGTTCACGCCCCATTTAGTGAATTCCTCTATTTCTTCATCAAAGTACTCCGTGGCTTCTAAGGCCGCCCACCCTGCTGCAACGCCGGCGCCCAACATTAACCCGACAGTACAAATCGGTGCGCCTGGACCACACAACGGGATTACGGCCGCACTTCCAAGAAAAGCTCCAATGATCCCACCACTAATAACAGCACCCTGCTTAAATGCCTCTTTAGGTTTATTATCAGCATTTACAATTTCATACGTTGCATAAGCGATCGTAACGACAATCAAAACCTTGCCCGAAACCTTCAGTACCTTATTCAGCGTGTTGAATTTAGCGGCTGGTCTGGCCGAGGACTCCACGATTTCGTAGTACATTGCTTTTTTTCGCTTATCATCAAGCTCTGCAAACTTTTCACCAAATTCTTTAATGGACTTTTCATCCAATAATTTTTCGAGACTGGCTGGAACTTTTTTTCGATCCTCCGCAACCGCCAGCCCGTGCACGGATGTTTTTGCTCTCACTTCCGCCATAATCTTATTACGCGCTTCATAGCAAAACTCCGCTGCGTCTTTTACCGAAACTTCACCGGCCTTCACTTGAGCTAGCACCTCGCCCCTGACCCTTTTTACATTGCGATTGTAGTTATCGCGTTGTTTCGCATCACTTATCACATCCGTAGAAAACTTAAGGGCAGCGCCCTCTAGTGACTGAAGAGCCTGATGCAGAGCTTCATCGTCAATCAGATGATCCGTTCCAGCCAAATAATCCCGATAAAAAACATCCATAACACACTCCGCAAATGTCCTTAATAACGTTCCCGCACCAATAAAAAACCTTCACCGCTCAGATCCAGCCATTAAACATTAAATCTAACAGCATTTAGTTTCTTTCAAAATCGCCAATACGATTGCCGTCAGAAAAAAACAAAAAAACGCACTCACTAAAAGTCCAATATACAACCGCATACGAAATTTGATAGCGCCAGATAGACGAGCAAACTCTTGACGATCAAGCGTACCATTACGAAGATGCTTACGAGGAAACACCAAGCCACCAGCGACAATGGAAACCAATGTGCACCTCGCATAGAGCGAGCCGCGCCCCCACATATCACCATAAGAACTTACAACAACACTCCCTTTAAAATTATCCAGAACTTTGACCAGGTCACGATAAACAATGTAAAGATTCACCCCTATAGATGCAGAAAACAGTAATGCAGGAAAAAAAAACAGGAAGAACATTTTCAAAACAATCATATCTTCACCCAGAAATATTATTTTATATTTTTCCGCGCCGCTGACTCCAGACTCTTGACACTCTAGGTCCTCCACTCTCAGCTGAACGCAAGAGATTCCGGAAAAATAATAAAACCCGCTTTACCCTCACTATAAAACGTGCCCTGTAACCGTTCCGTCGCCCATGATCGCAGTACACTTCTTACTCGCATAATCCAATACAACCGGTACTTGAGCTTCATCTTTCAGGGTATAACCACCAGCATAACCCGACGACAACCGCGACACCGAAATTACACCACCAGAATCACTAAACCCATGATAAAAAATATGACAGCTTCAGGCTGTCTTCAAAACTTCCATCACGACAACGGCTAAAATAAGGTTCTTCACGGAATCACGGGAAAGACAGAAACAAGAACGCCGATTTGATGGATGATGTTCGTGCGAGCAAACACATCTAAAAAACCGGCGTTCTTATGCGTGATATTAATACTTTTCTTCCCTT
>NZ_CAXAQM010000051.1:0-33515 GCF_963970525.1 Pseudomonas sp. EA_65y_Pfl1_P113 | reverse complement strand
TCAGTTGGAAGGAATAAACAATCGAATAAAGGTCATCAAACGAATGGCGTACGGTTACCGGGACAGCGAGTTCTTCTTCATGAAGATCAAGAGCGTCTTTCCCGGCAATCCGTGAAGAACCTTTTTTTTGGTGAAGACATCTTTGTCGCCTTTGGCGCCATCGCATTGATGCACACCTTCCTGCTCGGCTCAGGGATTGATGTGGAACCTCTGCACATCGCGGTGTGGGGCATTCCTACGGCGATCTGCGCGTTTATTATCCATGCAATCCGTCTGCATCGGTTTGACCGAAGGCTCACCCGTGAGATGACGTCTGCCGCCACCCCCGTGGAGGCCGCGCAATGATCATTTCCATTCAATACCTCTACTGGCTAGCCGGGGTTCTGCTGTTGATCACGGCGGGCATGATCGTGATGGACAGAACCCATCCCAAGCGCTGGTCCAGTGCGTTGTTCTGGCTGTTGTTCGCCATTCCGTTCCTGATCGGTGAACGCTTGCCGTCGGTGGTTATCGGTGTCGGCATCGTGGTCATGGCATTGATCGCCGGCATGGGCGGCGTCGGACGTGGCAAGCATGTTGAGCTGCATGAAAAGGCTTCGCGTGCCAGTGCCGGTCGGCTGGGTCACAAACTGTTTATCCCTGCGTTGGCCATCCCCCTGACCACGGTGATCGGCTCGGTGTTGCTCAAACACACCGAAATCGGCGGCACACCGCTGTTGGACCCGAAAAACACCACCTTCGTCTCCCTCGGCATCGGCTGCCTGATCGCCCTCGGCCTTGCCTGCTGGCTGACCCGCGATACGCCGGTACAAGCCTTGCGCGAATCCCGCCGCCTCACAGAAGCCCTGGGCTGGGCCATGGTGCTGCCGCAAATGCTGGCGATGCTCGGCTTGCTGTTCAACGAAGCTGGGGTCGGCACGGCTGTAGCGCATGTCACTACCACCTATATCAACCTGGATTTCAAGTTGGTGGCGGTGATGGTCTACGTGTTGGGCATGGCTTTGTTTACAGTGATCATGGGGAACGGCTTCGCGGCGTTTCCGGTGATGACTGGCGGCGTCGGCGTGCCGGTACTGGTGGGAATCTACGGCGGTAACCCGGCGGTGATGGCAGCGATCGGCATGTTCTCCGGCTACTGCGGGACCTTGATGACGCCCATGGCCGCCAACTTCAATATTGTGCCGGCTGCGTTACTGGAGCTGCCGGACAAGAACGCGGTGATCAAGGCCCAATTGCCGACCGCGCTGATGATGCTGGTGGTCAATATCGTACTGCTTTACCTGTTGATGTGAGGTCGAGATGCAAACTGTACTGCTGACGGGCTTCGAGCCCTTTGATCAAGACCCGGTGAATCCTTCCTGGGAAGCTGTGCGCCAACTGGATGGCGTGCTGCTGGGAAGCGATGTGCAGATTGTCGCGCGTCGGCTGCCTTGCGCCTTTGCGACCGCTGGCGAGTGCCTGACCCAGTTGATCGATGAGCTGCACCCGGCGATGGTGATCGCCACCGGTCTGGGGCCGGGGCGTAGCACTATCTCGATGGAGCGGGTGGCGATCAACATTAACGATGCACGCATCCCCGATAATCTGGGCGAGCAGCCTATCGATACGGCAGTCTTGGCTGGCGGCCCGGCAGCCTACTTCACGACGCTGCCGATCAAGGCGATGGTCAAGGCTGTGGGCAAAGCCGGAATTGCGGCATCGGTATCGCAAACAGCAGGCACCTTTGTGTGCAATCAGGTGTTCTATCGGCTGCAGCACCAGTTGGCGGGGTCGGGCGTGCGCAGTGGCTTTATCCATGTGCCTGATGTTTACGGGGCATGCCAGCCGCCGATGGTGCTGTCGACCCTGGTCGAGGGGTTGCGCATCGCGGTGTCTGCGGCATGGCAAACCTCGACGGATATAGTCGAAGTGGGCGGTCAGGTCAGTTGAGGGCTGGGCGTGAGCGCCAACCTTCAACTACAGTTCAGGGGCACCCACTCCACGGTAATCGCCATGATCAAGTCTCTGAAATGCGTGTCTGTCGTGCTTTCGCTTTTCTTGTTTGCTGGCAGTGGTATGGCCCTGGCCGATCCTGGTAATGGCAAGGGGCAGGGGAACAATAAAGGCAATAGCTCGGTCGGGCAGGGGCATGACAAACCCAAAGGCAAAGGCGCATCGGGTAGTCACGCCCCCAGTGTCGATCGAGGCAGGGTACTGAATGTATTGGGTGGCTACCGCAACTACTGGAGCCCGGGGCCAGCCTTGCCCCCCGGTATCCAGAAGAACCTCGCGCGCGGTAAGCCATTACCGCCGGGCATCGCCAAAAAACTGGATGGTCGTTTATTGGGCCAGTTGCCCCGTTATGATGGGTATGAATGGCAGCAAGCAGGTACCGATCTGATATTGGTGACCATTGCGTCGGGCATCATTTACGAAGTACTCAATGGCGCCTTTGACTGACGGGGCAAACGTTACGCCACGCGTCCTGGGAAAAACAGCTCAAAGCAGGTCACGCCATCGTGGCTGCTCACGCTGTACCGCCCGCTATGCAACTGCATGATGGTCGCCACAATCGACAAGCCCAACCCATTGGATTGGGCGGAGCGTTCTCGTGATTCATCCACCCGGTAAAACCGTTCGAACAGTCGCGGCAGATGCTCGGCCGCTATGGTTTCGCCTTGGTTGCTGACCTTCAGGTAAATGCCCTCGGCATCAGGAACCGCCTGAATCAACAACTCAGTCCCCGGCGCACCATATTTGATGGCATTGGCGCACAGGTTCGCCAGCGCCCTGCGCAGTAACATCGGCTCCGCCCAGATCACCCCTTCACCTCTGGCCTGAATGCTGATGTCCACATCGCCCGCCAAGCCTTCAAAGTACTCGGCAATGCGTTCAACCTCATCCGTGGCACTGAGCTCCTGGCGTTGACGCAGGGCGCTGGCCGGGTCGGTGCGGGCCAGGAACAGCATGTTGTCGAGCATCCGTGCCAGGCGTTCAAGCTCTTCGACATTGGACGCCAGGAGTTGCTGATAGCTTTCGATGCTGCGGCTCTGTTGCAGGGCGACTTGGGTTTCGCCCAGCAGGTTATTGATTGGCGTGCGCAGTTCGTGGGCCATGTCGGTGGACACCTGGCCCAGTTGCACAAAGCCCTTGGCCAGCCGCTCAAGCATGGTGTTGAACGAATCAATCATCGGCAGCAGTTCTTTCGGTGCGCCATGGCTATCGAGGCGTTCGGCGAGGTTGCCGACGCCAATGCCCTGGGCGTGTCGGGCCAGGCGGCGCAACGGTAAGAGCCCGCGATGAACAAGCAGGTAACCGACCACTGCCAGGAGGATTGCGGCAATACTCGCCAAGATATAAACGCTCAAGCGATAGCTGGCGAGCACCGCGGTGCGCTCGGTCATCAGGCGCCCGCTGGTGACTTGCAGGCTGCCCAGGTCGCCGGAGTCGATGGAGGCGGCGACGGTGGAGAAGGGCACGCCATTCACGCCAGGCAGATGGTGCACGTCGGCGAGTCCCAGCGCGTGATCCTTCGCGACGGGTGGCACAGACGGCAAATCGATATTACCCGGGTTCACCAGCAGCAGCGGTTTTTGTCCCGGCGCGGCAATGCTCAGTACCGACTCGTGGTTACCCAGCATGTTCTGGAACAGTTCCGGCTTGGTCTTGATCAGGTCGAGCGTGTTGCTGTCGTTGAGCAAGTTGCGCAGTTGATCGACACGGGAAATCAATGCGGCATCGTCGCGCATGATCAGTTCCCGTTCGAGCTCGCGGTACAGCGCCACGCCTAGGGTAGCCAGCAGGGCGAAGGCGAGCAGCGCGAAGATCAACGCCAGGCGCAGGGTCAAGGAGTAATGACTGCGCCTGCTCATGGCTGGGTATCGAAGCGGTAGCCGATGCCCCGCACACTGTGAATCAGCTTGAGCTGGAACGGGTCGTCGATTTTCAAGCGCAGGCGTCGCACGGCCACGTCTACTACGTTGGTGTCGCTGTCGAAGTTCATGTCCCACACACGCGAGGCGATCAGCGAACGGGACAGCACCTGGTCCTGATGGGTCGCGAACAGGTGCAGCAGGGCGAACTCTTTGTTGGTCAGGGTGATGCGTGTGCCCGCGCGGGTGACGCGGCGCTTTAGCACGTCGATGTGCAGGTCGGCGATCTGTAGCTGCTCCTCTTCCCGGCTCGGGCCGCGGCGCGTCAGGGTACGCAAACGCGCCACCAATTCAGCGAAGGAAAACGGCTTGATCAGGTAATCATCGGCGCCCAATTCCAGGCCCTTGATGCGGTCGGCAATGTCGTCGCGGGCTGTAAGGAAAAGCACTGGCGTGTCGGCTTCCTTGCGCAGACGGCGCAGCACTTCCCAACCGTCCATTTTCGGCATCATCACATCCAGCACGATGACGTCGAACGGCGTTTCCAGGGCTTGGTGCAAGCCATCCGCGCCGTCACGGGCGAGGCTGACGGAATAACCCAGCTCCTGAAGGCCGTTGAGCAGGTAGTTGCCGGCTTTGGGTTCGTCTTCGACTACAAGAATGTTCATGGGAAGTGCCTTGTCTCTATGCGTGGCGCAAGTGTAGCCCGATCAATTGTCACTAGGGCAACCGGTGGCCAGGACCTGGTAGTCCAACACGTGTTCACGGCCCTGGCTGTCCAGGTAGTTGAGTTGCGCCGGGACAATGCCGCATCGGCCGTAGGTGTCGGTGCTCGACAGTACTTTGGCCACATCCAGGTGCACGAAGAAGCCGGTTTTGTCGTGGATCACGGGTTCGGCAGCAAACACAGAACCGGTTGCGAGCAGAGCGGCAAAGCCGAGGATAAACAGTTTCATGACGGTATCTCTCTAAAAGGGTTGGCTGTCACGTCGTGGCAGTGAGTACACGGTAACCAGCCGTCCCGAACAGCCCACCAACAGGATGATGACAAGTTTGTAATGCGGGGCTCAGGGTTGACGCCGGCGTAGGAATGGCCGACCAGCACGGTAGGGCCGTCTTGTTGGTCCAGTACGCGGTTGGTGGCGGCGACGTCTTCGGCCGCCGAGGTCAGCGGGTTCTGCACGGCGGTAACGTGCAAGCCGGTGGCCTGGAGGCGGGTGATGACCTCGGACCAGCTCGAACCGTCAGCCCATGAGCCATGTACCAGCACCACGTTATTGGCTTTGATCGGTGCGACTGTGCCTGCCATGGCGGTGCCAGTGCCCAGCATCAGCAGGCTGGCGGCGATCAGGCAGAGTTTGCTTGCAGGTTTCATGGTGGACCCTTTTCATCAGGAGGAAGTGGCGTCATCCGGCGTGGGTGACTGACGACTTCGCTGTATGAAGTGAGGGTGCTGCCAAGACTTGCGGCTGCCTTACAAACCTGTAATGCATCCGACGTCGGTTGCGTTTACAAGTGCCGAGGTGATCCGTAGATTGCATCGGGCCGATATTTGTTAAAGCCGATGAGGAAACCAAGCAGTGTCCATCCAAGGTTCAGCTGTATTCAACCGCCGTTACCGTGCCTTTCTATTTGATATGGATGGGACGTTGCTCAATTCCATTGCCGCTGCCGAACGGGTGTGGAGCATCTGGGCTGAACGCCATGGCCTGGATGTGGCAGCGTTTTTGAAGACCATTCACGGTGCTCGTGCGATCGATACCATCACAGGCCAGGCATTGCCAGGCGTCGATCCTGAGGTGGAGGCACAATGGATTACCGAGGCTGAAATCAATGATGTGGACGGTGTTGTTGCGATCCCCGGCGCGGTCACGTTTTTGAATAGCCTGCCGGGTGATCAGTGGGCGCTGGTCACTTCCGCACCCAGGGAACTGGCGTTGCGCCGGCTGCAAGCGGCAGGTATTGCGCCGCCGGCGGTGCTGGTGACCGCTGAAGATGTTGCCGTCGGCAAGCCGAACCCCGCGTGTTACGTGCTGGGCGCGCAACGCCTGGGTGTGCCGGTGCAGGATTGTCTGGTGTTTGAAGACGCGGCGGTAGGCATCCGGGCGGCAGAGGCAGCAGGGGCGGATGTGATGGTCGTGACGTCGACACATCACACGCCTATGGTCACCGAGCATCCTTCGATTGACGGGTATGAACCGTTGAAGGTGCAGTGCGACGCAGACGGCTTGTTGTATGTGCAGAGCGGTGCTGCCTGACACAAAAAAGGCCGAGCCCGTTAACGGCCTCGGCCTTGTTCGGCAATGGCTGGATCGGGCGGCTGCATCCGATCATTCCTCATGCCTTGGCGTGACAGCACCATCTCCCGGAGAACTTCATTGGCCAGCCGCGCGATTGCTTCGGCGCCCTGATAATGGGCGCGTACGATCCCGGTAATTGCAAAGTGGTCGGTTTCCGGGCCGCTGAGCACTGCCGAAAGCGTTCCGTCCGCATGCAATGTGCAAGTCACTTGATAGCTGGACAGGCGGGCTGCCAGTGCGGACTCGATTTTCGATTTACTCAGGGTATCCATCTTGCTTCAGCCCCTTTTACTGATCATGCACACGCAAGCATAGGTCGAGTTGTAGCGCTGTAAATACTGGCGATCTGATAGCGACGAATGCGGTATCAGCGTGTCATTTTTTGGCACAACCGACGTTGCACGGCCCGCTGGATAGGTTTGAGGCAAAACAGGAACAGGTAGCCGCCGAGCAGCAGCGCCAGGTCCAGCCACGAGTGGGGGTCGGTGGAGCCAGTGCCTTCGATTGCGTACCTCAAGCCATAGGTCAGCCCGGCGAAGAACAACCCTATCAATAGGGCGATCAACCAAGACCTGTAGGCAAATGGGGGGGTGGTCGTAGGCCTCATTGACGTGCTCCTGAATGCACACGAATGGCTAGAGTCAGTCAGGAGATTCGGCCGTGAATGAAAGAGCAAGTTCCAAGCGTGAAGACAGTTTCATCTTTTCCACGAAGATGAACACATTGGCGACGTCACTCACGCAATAAAGACAAAAGCAGTTCCAAGGAGTTTTCGCCAGCCGTTACAGTGAACGAAAGGGCTGGCTACTGAAGGCACTTCAAGGCGTTTGGTTTTTGTCCGGAGCAGTCAGGCCGGCCTGGATGCGCTGGTAGATCTCCTCGCGATGCACGGCAACATCCTTGGGGGCGTTGATGCCGATTCGTACTTGCTGGCCGCTGACGCCCAGAATGGTGATCGTGATGTCATCACCGATGTTTATGCTTTCACCAACTTTGCGGGTGAGTATAAGCATGGACTTCTCCTTGATTACTTTTAAGGACACATGTTTCAGACAGGGCAGGTGTCGGATGTGTGTAGCGTACTGCTTAGCGCTTCCCTGTGACTGCCTCTTTTTAGGACGCATAGAGGCGACATTAATTCCCATGGCGGCATCATACAGGTCTGCGATACATCATTCGCATTGTTTAATCCAACGTTTATGACGGCCAGAATAGACAGCGAATGATAAAGTCGCCTCTTTATCTTTAAAGGAGCAGGGCAGTGCGTAAAGTAGCGATGGCAATTGCGGTGTTGGCACTGGCCGGTTGCGGTGAAGGCAAAAGCGTCGATGCGCCAAAGGCCAAGCCTGTCGTGACCGAAAGCCAGCCCCAGACCGGCGCGATTGCCGCCCAGGAATGGGACGTGCGGGTTGGCCCGCCGGACCACAAGTTGCAGGCGATTACCGACCTCACGGCCTGGTTGCTGGAACATGGTTTCAATTTTTACATCGTGAAGGTAGACGGCAAGGACGACGTACTGCTGGGGCCGTTTGCAACCAAGGCCGAAGCCGAAGCCAAGCAGACGCTGCTCAACGAGAAAATGGCCCGAGCCAAGAAAACCGATACTGTTTCAGAAATCATTGAACACAAGGCTACGCAGTAACGACTTGGATGGGCGGGGTTTCCGCCCTTCTTCAACCGCAGGCTTTAAGGTTTACCGGGCCGACAAATTCATTGCCGCGTCCCATCACGCACGCCACGGTCTGGTTGCGCTGACGTTCCCAGGACTGCACCGGGTAGGTCTTGTTCCAAGCTTCGTATAACTGTCGATCCTGTTTCGACAGGCGCAAGCCGTATCGCTTGCTCATGTAGAAATACGTGCGAGCGATCATTCCCCGAATGGAAGGGCGTGGCATCACCTTCTTCGCCTTGAAGTCCACCTGGGTCAGGCATGAGCCGTACTGCCCGCTTTGCACCGGCAGCCAGCCAAAACTGAAGTTATTACGGTCACCATTGACCTCGCCTATGCTCGGCACCAAGTTGTGCAGGTCGGCTTCGGCGCGTTTGAACACGTCATCATGGCGCGTGCAGTTCTTGCGCCCGCCGTTCTGCCAGCACTGGCGCTGATGCCCGATCTGCCAGGCCGGAACGATGTGCTCCCACTCGATGCGCGCGGCACGGTTGGCGTTTTTGCGTGGGATGTAGCCACAGGCTTTCAGGTCCACGCGGTTGCCGGTGTATTTGCACCCGCAATAAAACTCGGTGGATTGTGGGGCGTACAGTTTCCACGCGACTTTCTTGGCTTCGCTGAAGGTTCGGGGCGCTTGGGCGTGGGCGGTAACGGCGAAAAACAGGCAACACACAGCGATAAAACGGACACTCATTGAATCAATCTTCCTTCGGCACAACCCAGAAAATCTGCACACCGCCATCGTCCCGATAGGCGAGGGTGACGTTGTCGTTCTCCGCAATTTCCTCTAGCAAGCGCGCCCACTCATCCTCCGGCTCTTCCGGCAAACGGAAAATCAAAGCCGCCTTGGCTTTCTGGGCGTTGGTCGAATTGATGATCTTTTGCACACGAATGGCCAGGCGTTCGTAGGCACCAGGTGGGGTTGGCACTGCGGGAGAGGACTTTGCCACGGAGTATTCCTTAGTTTGCTGTACGCACATACAGTATTTAACTGTAGGCGATTTCGCAACTGCTTAAACTTCAAGAAGTCCGTCTGACAGCAATTCAGGTAATTTGGTGTAGGGCGCAGGTGTTTTTATCGAAGGGTTTGCGAGGAGGCAGGGGCGGGCAAGCCGCTCCTGCCGAGGTATCACCGGGAATCAATACTCCCAGAACATCCGTTGCAGCTCTTTGCTGTCCTGAGTCTTGGTCAGGGCGACCATCGCCAGGATGCGCGCTTTCTGCGGGTTCAGGTCGAGCGCCGCGACCCAGTCGTACTTGTCGTCAGGCTGTTCGGCATTACGCAAAACCATGCCGCCGGCATTGACGTGGGAGGAACGAATGATCTGCACGCCTTGCTTGCGCAGCTCCACCAGTGCAGGTACGACTTTGGACGATACCGAGCCGTTGCCGGTACCGGCGTGGATGATGGCTTTGGCGCCCGCTTGAGCCAGGGCCTTGTAGGCGGTGTCGCTCACGTTGCCATAGCCATAGGCGATCTCGACATCGGGCAGGCTCTTGATGTTTTTGATATCAAACTCCGAGTCCATGGTGTGACGCTTGGCTGGCAAGCGGAACCAGTAGGATTTGCCTTCAACCACCATGCCCAGTGGGCCCCATGGGCTCTTGAACGCTTCGGTCTTGATATTGATCATCTTGCTGACGTCGCGACCCGACTGGATCTCGTCGTTCATGGTAACCAGCACGCCTTTACCGCGTGCCTCTTTGCTGCTGGCCACGGCCACGGCGTTGTACAGGTTGAGCATGCCGTCTGCCGACATCGCGGTGCCTGGACGCATGGAGCCGACCACCACGATGGGCTTGTCGGTCTTTTCTACCAGGTTCAGGAAGTAGGCGGTTTCTTCCAGAGTGTCGGTACCGTGAGTGATCACGATGCCGTCCACGTCCTTGCTGTCAGCCAGTTCGGCGACGCGACGACCCAGTTGCAGCAGGTTTTCATTGTTGATGCTTTCGGACGCAATTTGCATCACTTGCTCGCCGCGTACGTTGGCGATCTGGCTAAGCTCAGGAACACCGGCGATCAATTGCTCAATGCCGACCTTGGCGGCCTGGTAGGTGGCGCTGTTGGCGGCGGAGGCGCCAGCACCGGCAATAGTGCCGCCGGTGGCGAGGATCACCACGTTGGACAGTTTGGTCTTGGTTTCAACGTCCTTTGCCTGGGCGGCAACGGGGAACAGCAGCAGGAGGGCCAACGCGCCCGGAACAAAAGTCTTCAGTGCAGATTTCATTATTTTTCTCTCTGGTTTTTGATGAGTGCTGTAGCAGGTTCATCTAGAACACCCGGGCGGTTCTGAATGCCACGAGGTGGTTGAGTAGAGCAGGATCTGTACCAGGCCGATTGTGCGCGCGGACGTAAAATAACTTATTGATTTGTAAGAATTTATATTCTTTTCGTGGCCTGTTAGACCGAGTGGGCGTCCGGCTTTCCGAACATCGGGCTGTATTGCGTTCGGTTGTCCGAAAAAAGTTGGCGGTCGGTCCTTCGAGTTTGTAGGCGTGGCGCGGCACGGCCTGTCGTTTTAGAGAGCGGCCGGGGAGGGCGGTGTTTAATCACATCCTTTGTCAGGCGCGAGCGAGGTGCTGTATGGCTTGAATGAAAGGCTGCTTTCAACCGTTGACAAATCTCGACAAGGTTCTCATAGTTTGAATAACGCAAACGTTTGCGAGATGTTTCACGTAACACGCCTGAAGTGTCGTGACAGCTCGTATCAGCCGCCCGGGTGGGAAGGCTGCCGAAGCACTCTTCGGTGCAAGCGTTGCTCACAATAATCATAAGATCGGAGTGAACCCATGAAGCTGCCATTCGCTGGACGTCTTCTTGCTGTCGCTGTGCTTGCTGCCGCATCCGCCGCTTTGCCTCTTTCCTCTGCATTTGCTGATGACGCCGCCGCCAAACCCAAGGTCGGCCTGGTCATGAAATCCCTCGCCAATGAATTCTTCGTCACCATGCAAGACGGTGCCAAGGCTTATCAGAAAGATCACGCCGCCGATTTCGACATGATCACCAACGGGATCAAGAACGAAACCGATACCAGCGCGCAGATCGATATCGTGAAGCAGATGATCCTGTCCAAGGTCAATGCCATCGTTATCGCGCCAGCTGACTCCAAGGCGCTGGTGAAAGTGCTGGAGGATGCCTCTAAAGCCGGGATCAAGATCGTCAACATCGACAACCGCCTGGATCCGGCTGTGCTGAAAAGCAAAAACCTCGATATCCCTTTCGTAGGCCCGGATAACCGCAAAGGCGCTAAGCTGGTGGGCGATTACCTGGCCAAGCAACTGGCCTCGGGTGACAAGGTCGGCATTATCGAAGGCGTCCCGACCACAACCAACGCCCAGCAGCGCACAGCTGGCTTCAAGGATGCGATGGACGCTGCCGGCCTGAAGATCGTCTCTACGCAATCCGGTAACTGGGAAATTGACGAAGGCCGCAAAGTGGCTTCCGCCATGCTGAGCGAGTACCCGGACCTCAAGGCCCTGTTGGCCGGTAACGACAACATGGCCCTGGGCGCGGTCTCCGCTGTGCGTGCGGCAGGCAAGGCCGGCAAGGTGCTGGTCGTAGGCTACGACAACATTGAGGCTATCAAGCCGATGCTGCAGGACGGCCGTGTGCTGGCGACCGCCGACCAGGCCGCTGCCCAGCAAGCCGTGTTCGGTATTCAGAACGCGCTCAAGCTGGTCAAGGGCGAGAAAGTCGATTCCAAAGACGGCGTGATCGAAACCCCGGTCGAACTCGTCCTCAAGAAGTAATCCTGGCAGCACCCAACAGCGTCCGCTCGTCCTGAGCGGGCGCCTGGAGATTTTCCTATGTCATCTTCCGCCCCGAACGCTGTCCTCTCGGTCAGCGGTATCGGCAAGACCTATGCCCAACCGGTTCTGTCCGACATCACCCTGACGCTCAATCGTGGTGAAGTGCTGGCGCTGACTGGTGAGAACGGCGCAGGCAAAAGTACCTTGTCGAAGATCATCGGCGGGCTGGTCACACCCACCACCGGGCGCATGCAGTTCAATGGCCAGGACTACCGTCCAGCCAGCCGCACCCAGGCCGAACAGTTGGGCGTGCGCATGGTTATGCAGGAACTCAACCTGCTGCCCACGTTGACCGTGGCCGAAAACCTGTTTCTGGATAACCTGCCCAGCCACTGTGGCTGGATCAGCCGCAAGCAACTGCGCAAGGCTGCGATTGAGGCCATGGCCCAGGTCGGCCTGGACGCCATCGACCCGGATACCTTGGTCGGCACCCTGGGCATTGGCCATCAGCAAATGGTCGAGATCGCCCGCAACCTGATCGGCGATTGCCACGTATTGATCCTCGACGAGCCCACGGCGATGCTTACCGCCCGTGAAGTCGAGATGCTGTTTGAACAAATCACTCGTCTGCAGGCCCGGGGCGTGGCGATCATTTACATTTCACACCGGCTGGAAGAGCTGGCCCGTGTTGCTCAGCGCATTGCAGTGTTGCGCGACGGCAAGTTGGTGTGTGTCGAGCCGATGGCCAATTACAACAGCGAACAACTGGTCACCTTGATGGTCGGTCGTGAACTGGGCGAACACATTGACCTGGGCCCACGCACCATTGGTGGCCCGGCCCTGACGGTAAAAGGCTTGACCCGCTCGGACAAAGTCCGCGACGTGTCCTTTGAAGTGCGCGCAGGTGAGATTTACGGCATTTCCGGCCTGATCGGCGCCGGTCGTACTGAATTGTTACGCCTGATCTTCGGCGCCGACCTTGCCGACAGCGGCACTGTTGCACTCGGTTCGCCGGCTCAAGTGGTGAGCATCCGCTCGCCGGTAGACGCGGTGGGCCATGGCATTGCTTTGATCACCGAGGACCGCAAGGGCGAAGGCCTGCTGCTGACTCAGTCCATCAGCGCCAACATTGCCCTGGGCAACATGCCGGAAATTTCCGGCGGCGGTTTAGTCAACAGCCGCAACGAAACCGCACTGGCCATGCGCCAGATCGATGCCATGCGCATTCGCAGTTCCAGCCCGGCGCAGTTGGTGTCCGAGCTGTCTGGCGGTAACCAACAGAAAGTGGTGATTGGCCGCTGGCTGGAGCGCGATTGCTCGGTGATGCTGTTCGATGAGCCGACTCGCGGTATCGACGTCGGTGCCAAATTCGACATCTATGCCTTGCTCGGCGAATTGACCCGCCAGGGCAAAGCGCTGGTGGTGGTGTCCAGCGATCTGCGTGAACTCATGCTGATCTGTGATCGCATCGGTGTGTTGTCCGCTGGGCGCCTGATCGACACCTTCGAGCGCGACAGCTGGACTCAGGACGAATTGCTCGCCGCCGCCTTTGCCGGCTATCAAAAACATGATGCGCTGCTCAACGACGCAGTGCTTAGGGATACCCCATGAAAACCACCACTTCACCCGGTAAAGCCGGCGGCAACTTCTACGGCCTAGGCACTTACCTGGGCCTGGCGGGCGCTTTGCTGGCGATGATTGCGCTGTTTTCGGTGCTCAGCGACCACTTCCTGTCCTACGCCACCTTCAGCACCCTGGCCAACCAGATTCCGGACCTGATGGTTCTGGCGGTGGGCATGACCTTCATCCTGATCATCGGCGGCATCGACCTGTCAGTGGGCTCGGTGCTGGCACTGGCGGCCTCGGCCGTCAGCGTGGCCATTCTCAGTTGGGGCTGGAGTGTATTGCCGGCCGCAGTGCTGGGTATGGGCTGCGCCGCATTGGCCGGCACCATCACCGGCTCGATCACCGTGGCCTGGCGCATTCCTTCATTTATCGTGTCCCTCGGCGTGCTGGAAATGGCCCGTGGTGTGGCGTACCAGATGACCGGATCGCGCACGGCTTACATCGGTGATTCGTTTGCCTGGCTGTCCAACCCGATTGTCCTTGGTATCTCACCGTCGTTCATCATTGCCTTGCTGGTGATCATCGCCGCGCAGCTTGTACTGACGCGTACTGTGTTTGGTCGCTATCTGATCGGTATCGGCACCAACGAAGAAGCCGTGCGCCTGGCTGGGATCAATCCCAAGCCTTACAAGATCCTGGTGTTCAGCCTCATGGGCCTGCTGGCCGGTGTGGCGGCGTTGTTCCAGATCTCGCGCCTTGAAGCGGCGGACCCGAACGCGGGTTCCGGCCTGGAGCTGCAAGTGATCGCTGCGGTGGTCATCGGTGGTACCAGCCTGATGGGCGGGCGTGGTTCGGTGATCAGTACTTTTTTTGGTGTGTTGATTATTTCGGTATTGGCCGCTGGCCTTGCGCAGATCGGTGCCACGGAACCCACTAAGCGCATCATCACCGGTGCCGTGATCGTGATTGCCGTGGTTCTGGATACCTACCGCAGCCAGCGCGCCAGTCGGCGAGGCTGAACCATGGCAACGATCAAGGATGTGGCCGCGCTTGCAGGTATTTCCTACACCACGGTGTCCCATGTGGTGAATAAGACTCGCCCTGTCAGCGAGCCGGTACGCATCAAGGTCGAGGCGGCGATCAAGCAACTCGACTATGTGCCCAGCGCTGTCGCGCGCTCACTCAAAGCCAAGACCACGGCCACCATCGGTTTGCTGGTGCCCAATAGCCTTAACCCATATTTTGCGGAGCTGGCCCGGGGCATCGAGGATTACTGCGAGCGTAATGGCTATTGCGTGATCCTCTGCAACTCCGACGACAACGCTGAAAAGCAGCGCAGCTATCTGCGCGTATTGCTGGAGAAGCGTATCGATGGCTTGATCGTGACCTCGGTGGGTGGCGACGACAGTGGCCTTGCCGCAGGCTTGAGTGCGGTGCGTACGCCCATGGTGATCGTCGACCGCGCGCTGGATGGCATTGACGTGGACCTCGTGCGTATCGATCACGAGGAGGGCGCCTACCTGGCGACCCGGCACTTGCTCGACCTGGGCCACCGCGATATCGCCTGCATTGGCGGCCCGGCCCATACCCGCGTCGCGCAGATGCGTCTGGCGGGTTATCACCGCGCGTTGAGTGAGGCGGGCGTGGCGGTGGGGGCCAATCGCACCCAGGAAAGTGATTTCACCAGCACTGGCGGTTATGCCGCCGCCGTGCAATTACTGGCGCAAAATCCGCCCAGCGCCATTTTTGCCAGCAACGACATGATCGGTTTCGGCGTGTTGCGCGCAGCGGCGGAGCGTAATATCCGCGTGCCGGGTGAGCTGTCGGTGATCGGTTTCGATGACATTCAAATGGGCCGCTACGTCTATCCGGCGCTGACCACGGTCGGGCAATCGATCGTGCAACTGGGCGAAACAGCGGCCGAGCTTTTACTGCGAAGAATTGCAACCCCCCAACTGCCGATCGATCAACGCATCGTGACGCCGAGCATCGTATTGCGTGAGTCGACGGCGCCCGTCGCCGGTACGTTCGCGCAATACCGCTGAACCGAATTGATGAGTACTGATGTATGCCAGCAAAAGTAGTGGTAGTGGGCAGTTTGAACATGGACCTGGTCACCCGCGCCAGCCGGTTGCCGCGTGCCGGTGAAACCCTCATCGGCCAAACGTTTTCCACGGTGCCTGGCGGAAAGGGCGCGAACCAGGCTGTAGCGTCGGCGCGACTGGGCGCCGATGTTTCGATGATAGGTTGTGTCGGTACCGATGCCTATGGCGCCCAGTTGCGTGACGCGCTGTTGGTGGAAGGCATCGACTGCCAGGCCGTCAGCAGCGTGGACGGCTCCAGTGGCGTGGCATTGATCGTAGTGGATGACAGCAGCCAGAACGCGATTGTGATTGTCGCGGGCAGTAACGGCGAACTCACGCCGGCCTCGTTGCAGGCGTTCGACGCGGTGCTGCAGGCGGCCGACGTGATCGTTTGCCAGCTGGAAGTGCCGATGGACACTGTGGGCTACACCCTCAAGCGCGGGCGTGAATTGGGCAAGACGGTGATCCTCAACCCGGCCCCGGCCAGCGGTCCATTGCCGGCTGAGTGGTACGCCTCGATTGACTACCTGATCCCCAATGAAAGCGAAGCGACCGCTCTGAGCGGTGTGATGGTCGACTCCATTGAGAGCGCCAAGGCGGCGGCGACCCAGCTGATTCAGGCGGGCGCCGGCAAGGTCATCATCACGCTGGGCTCTCAGGGCGCGCTGTTTGCCGACGGCCAGGGCTTTGAGCATCTGCTGGCGCCGAAGGTTAAGGCTGTGGATACCACGGCGGCAGGCGATACCTTTGTCGGTGGTTTTGCCTCGGCGTTGGCCGATGGCAAAAGCGAGGCCGAGGCGATTCGTTTTGGTCAGGTCGCGGCGGCGTTGTCGGTCACCCGAGCCGGTGCGCAACCCTCTATTCCAACGCTGCACGACGTACAAGGTTTTGTGCCCTCATGAAAAAGACACCTCTGCTGAATATCGCACTGTCGCGTGTGATCGCCTCCCTGGGGCATGGCGACATCCTGGTGATTGGCGATGCCGGCCTGCCGGTGCCGCCGGGCGTCGAGTTGATTGACCTGGCGTTGACCCAGGGCATCCCGGACTTCATCAGCACTTTGCGTATCGTGCTCAGCGAAATGCAGGTGGAAAGCCATGTGCTGGCCGAAGAAATCCTGCTCAAGCAGCCGCCGGCGCTGGCCGACCTCAATACGCTCACAGAGCAGGCAGCCCTCGGTGAGCGGCGCCTGGCCAGCCATGAAGAATTCAAGCTGCTCAGCCGCAAGGCGCGCGCCGTAGTGCGCACCGGCGAATGCCAGCCTTACTGCAATATCGCGCTGGTGTCCGGCGTAACCTTCTAGAGTTCCCAACGACAAGGAGTGTTTTATGCAACGTGGTCTCCCAACCCTGAAAAACCTGTTTCGGAGTGTCCTGCTTTTGTCCGCACTCACAGCAGCGAGCGCCCACGCGGCGGAAAAAATCGACCTGATCATCGACACCGACCCAGGCGCCGATGATGTGGTGGCATTGCTCTTCGCCATGGCTTCGCCGGAGGAACTGAACATTCGTGCGCTGACCACCGTCGCCGGTAACGTGCGCCTGGACAAGACCTCCCGCAACGCACGCCTGGCCCGCGAGTGGGCAGGGCGCGAGGAAATCCCGGTCTACGCCGGTGCGCCAGCGCCGCTGCTGCGCACGCCGATCTACGCTGAGAATATTCATGGCAAGGAAGGTATTTCTGGCGTCACTGTGCATGAACCTAAAAAAGGCCTGGCTGACGGTAATGCCGTTGATTACCTGATCAAGACCCTGAGCACTGCCAAGCCTCACAGCATTACTATCGCCATGCTCGGCCCGCAGACCAACCTGGCGCTGGCACTGACCCAGGCGCCGGAAATCACCCAAGGCATCAAGGAAGTGGTGGTGATGGGTGGCGCGCACTTCAATGGCGGCAATATCACCCCGGTGGCGGAGTTCAACCTGTTCGCTGACCCGATCGCGGCCGAGATTGTGCTCAAAAGTGGCGTCAAGCTGACCTACCTGCCGCTGGACGTGACTCACAAGGTACTGACCAGCGAGGCGCGCTTGAAAAAGATTGCCGACATCAATAACAATGCGAGCAAGGTTGTCGGCGACATTCTCAATGAGTACGTCAAGGGCGACATGGAGCATTACGGCATCCCGGGCGGCCCGGTGCATGACGCTACCGTCATTGCTTACCTGCTCAAGCCTTCGCTGTTCAGCGGTCGTCAGGCCAATGTGGTGGTGGACAGCCGAGAAGGCCCGACCTTCGGCCAGACCATTGTCGATTGGTACGACGGCCTGAAACACGAAAAGAACGTGTTCTGGGTTGAGAACGGTGATGCGCAGGGCTTTTTCGATTTGTTGACCGAGCGTCTCGCGCGCCTGAAGTAATGTGTTGACTGGTCGGCGTTCGTCGGCCGGTTCTTATTCGCGCTCGGGGTTGTGTGCCCCCATGTGGTCGGCCGGGTATTTCTCGAATACCTGGCCGATGAACGCCTGCGCCGCCCGTGTGCCCAATTCCTTGACCAGCAGGTCGATACCGATGATGGCCAATTCCTCCGGGCTTCCGGGGCTGTAGGAGCTCTGTCCCTGGGGCCACTTGGCTTTGATGTCGGCTTGGAGCGTTACGGTGGTCATGACTATCTCGCGGGGCTAAAAGTGCTGTGTAGTGCGCTGGAGCGCGGTTCTTACCGGGGCAGTTAACCATTTTACGTTGCGTTTGGCACTGATACTTAGGCATGAGGTGGCTCGGAATGACGTCGGCGCTGTGCGACACTGTCGGCCTGTTTAATTGCCGGGGAACACCACGTGCAGATCGACCTGAACAACCCCGAGAACCTGACCCTGGCGAATGTGCGCCAACTGCTGGCCAGTGCCAGCGACGACGAACATACCCAGTTACGGGTGACCAAAGCCGGAATCGCCTTTATCTCTTCAGGCCACGCTGTAGGCGGTGTGGACATCGACGGGCTGCTGTTTCGCCTGGAGACCTGGGCCAAAGGCTCCGGATACGTAGGCAATGTGGCCGCCAGCGACGAGGTCTGGGTGACGCAGATTTTCAACGCGTTAAAACAGAACTGGCCACACCCAGAATTCGCCTACATCGACATCTACTGATTTCATTCATATCTGGTCACGATTGACCGGGCGAATGCCTGTCGAGAGTCAGGCAGACTTGCCCTGCGGCGATTTACGTCTTGAAACCAATCCGCCCAATCGCTGTCGCACGATCTCTGTCCATTTTTTATCATAGGAGGCTTCATGCCTTGGAAGCTCGCATCATTCGGTACTTTGTTGGCAGCACTCGCGTTGGCGGGTTGCAGCACCCCGGGTGCCTCTGAGCCAGCCAAAGACGCCGCCGCGGCCGGTGCCGGTTACAGCCGCTGTGAGTCGAAGGCCGCCGAATTCACCATAGGCCAGAAAGCTTCGCCCCAGTTGCTGGACCAGGCGCGTACGCGAGCCGGTGCGCAGAACGCACGAATCCTCAAGCCGAACGACATGATTACCCTCGAATACCGCTCCGACCGCTTGAACCTGAGCACCGACGACAACCTGGTGATCACGCGGGTCAATTGCGGCTAAGCCTCTGCTGGCTTTTGCAGCGCCCATAAAAAACCCCGTCACATGGACGGGGTTTTTTTAGCTCAGCGGAGAATTACTCGCCGCGAACTTGTGCCGCTTGCATACCCTTTTGGCCTTTCTCGGCCACGAAGGAAACGGTTTGGCCTTCTTTCAGGCTTTTGAAACCGTCGCTTTCGATAGCTTTGAAGTGTACGAACAGGTCGTCACCGCCACCTTGAGGAGTGATGAAGCCGAAGCCTTTTTCATCGTTGAACCATTTAACGGTGCCGGTTTGGCGATTAGACATGGTGTATCTCCAAGAAACATATATTTGTCAGTAGTGCTGTGCTGCTCAGGCCAACTGGGCACACAGGGCTATCATAGTCGAAATGTTCGGCTTGGGAGCCCCCCCAAGGCATTGTTTGCTAATCAATCGCGTTGCGTTTGATTCTTTGGTCGGCTGAAAGCCCCGATTTACGGGGCTTTAGCTCGAAATATCAGCTCGTAAAAAAAGCCGTAAAAGCTGCGTAATTTGTGAGAAACGGCAGTTTTCGGGCCATTTTTCCGGCGAAACAGGCATGTGAGCCGCCAAGAATCTTACTTTTTCTTCACGACTTTGCAGGACGAAATAGCCGCGACTGCCTTGTTTTTAAGCTCCGGGCTGGCGTTCTGGTTGGTCATGAGTTCCTTGATCTCCGCAGTGCTCAATTCGGCGTTGATCTTGTCTGCGCCACATTCGCAATGGGCTTTGGCAGTTTTGGCATCCACATTCTGGCTCGCAGCTGCGCTGCAATCGCTGACGAAGCTGTCGCGAGCACCGGCTGGCCAGTTCGACGGGGCAGCTGCCTGTGCGCCGAGAGAAAGGAGGGTCAGGGAAGCGGCGAGAGCGAGGGTAGAGGTGAAACGCATCATGAGGATGCTCCTTTGGGTCGAGGACGAACGGCGATTCTCAGTGGGTTTGAGGCGTTGCGTACAGCTCAAGTTCACTTTTGCAGCTATAAAGGCCGGAATTTGTGTTTACGCAAGATGGCGGCGGCGCGATGACCGTTCATCTGTGCTAGCATCCGCAGCCTGGCTATTTCCAGGCGCGCCATTTGCCGCCTTGCCACGTTCTTTTTAGCTCACTCCAGTCACTCTGGTCTGATTATCGGTTGGCCGAAAGGCTCCTGCCGCTGTGAGGCAGGCGTTCATCACTGAACGGCCTGGTGTTGGATCTTGTACTGGCTCATCCCAACCCACGTGACCTTTGGTAGGGGTCACCACTAGGAGAGGAGGCGCCATGCCAACTATTACTCTTCCCGATGGCAGTCAACGTTCTTTCGATCATTCGGTTTCCGTAGCTGAGGTCGCCGCATCCATTGGTGCTGGCCTGGCCAAGGCCACTGTGGCTGGCAAAGTCGACGGCAAGCTGGTCGACGCCAGCGACCTGATCACCTCCGATGCCAGTCTGCAAATCATCACGCCCAAGGATCAAGAGGGGCTTGAGATCATTCGCCACTCTTGCGCTCACCTGATTGGCCATGCGGTCAAGCAGCTGTACCCCACCGCGAAAATGGTGATTGGCCCGGTCATTGACGAAGGTTTCTATTACGATATCGCCTACGAGCGTCCTTTTACGCCGGACGACCTGGCAGCCATCGAGCAGCGCATGCACGCGCTGATCGAAAAAGATTACGACGTGATCAAGAAAGTCACGCCGCGCGCCGACGTGATCGACGTGTTCACCGCCCGTGGCGAAGACTACAAATTGCGCCTGGTGGAAGACATGCCGGACGAGCAGGCCATGGGCCTGTACTACCACGAAGAATATGTCGACATGTGCCGCGGCCCGCACGTGCCGAACACGCGCTTCCTCAAGTCGTTCAAGCTGACCAAATTGTCCGGCGCCTACTGGCGCGGCGACGCCAAGAACGAGCAGTTGCAACGGATCTACGGCACCGCCTGGGCTGACAAGAAGCAGCTGGCTGCCTACATCCAGCGCATCGAAGAAGCCGAGAAACGTGACCACCGCAAGATCGGCAAGCGCCTGAACCTGTTCCACCTCCAGGAAGAGGCGCCGGGCATGGTGTTCTGGCACCCGAACGGCTGGACCCTGTACCAGGTGCTCGAACAGTACATGCGCAAGGTGCAGCGCGAGAACGGCTACCTGGAGATCAAGACGCCTCAGGTTGTTGACCGTAGCCTGTGGGAGAAATCCGGGCACTGGGCCAACTACGCCGACAATATGTTCACCACGCAGTCGGAAAACCGCGACTACGCTATCAAGCCGATGAACTGCCCTTGCCACGTGCAGGTGTTCAACCAGGGCCTGAAGAGCTACCGCGAGTTGCCAATGCGCCTGGCCGAGTTCGGTGCTTGCCACCGTAACGAGCCGTCGGGTGCGCTGCACGGCATCATGCGCGTGCGCGGCTTCACTCAGGACGATGCCCACATCTTCTGCACCGAAGAGCAGATGCAGGCTGAATCCGCTGCGTTCATCAAGCTGACCATGGACGTTTATCGAGATTTCGGCTTTACCGAAGTCGAAATGAAGCTGTCCACTCGTCCGGAAAAACGCGTTGGCTCCGACGAGCTGTGGGATCGCGCCGAAGCGGCACTGGCCGCAGCGCTCGACAGCGCGGGCCTTGCGTACGATCTGCAGCCGGGTGAAGGCGCGTTCTACGGTCCGAAGATCGAGTTCTCGCTGAAAGATTGCCTTGGCCGCGTCTGGCAGTGTGGTACCCTGCAGCTCGATTTTAACCTGCCGATCCGTCTGGGAGCCGAATATGTCTCCGAAGACAACAGCCGTAAACACCCGGTTATGCTGCACCGGGCGATCCTCGGCTCGTTCGAGCGTTTCGTCGGGATCCTGATCGAGCACTACGAGGGTGCATTCCCCGCGTGGTTGGCTCCGACCCAGGCAGTGATCATGAATATCACTGATAAACAGGCAGATTTTGCCGCTGAAGTTGAAAAAACTCTCAACGAAAGCGGATTTCGTGCCAAGTCCGACTTGAGAAATGAAAAGATCGGCTTTAAAATCCGCGAGCATACTTTGCTCAAGGTTCCCTATCTTTTGGTTATTGGAGATCGGGAAGTCGAGATGCAGACTGTCGCTGTGCGTACTCGTGAAGGTGCTGACCTGGGCTCGATGCCCGTCGCCCAGCTCGCTGAGTTCCTCGCGCAAGCGGTTTCCCGGCGTGGTCGCCCAGATTCGGAGTAATTATTATTAAGCGTGAAATGAGACAAGATAAACGAGCTGCACCGAAAGCCCCGATCAACGAGAATATCTCGGCACGTGAGGTTCGGTTAATTGGGGCTGAAGGTGAGCAGCTTGGGATTGTGTCAATTGAAGACGCGCTTCTTAAGGCTGAAGAAGCCAAGCTCGATTTGGTGGAGATTTCCGCCGATGCTGTACCGCCTGTCTGCAAGCTGATGGACTACGGCAAATCGATCTTCGAGAAGAAGAAGCAGGTTGCCGCAGCCAAGAAAAACCAGAAGCAGATCCAGGTTAAAGAAATCAAGTTTCGTCCAGGGACGGAGGAAGGGGATTACCAGGTAAAACTGCGCAACCTGGTACGTTTCCTGAGTGATGGGGACAGGGCCAAGGTATCCTTGCGATTCCGCGGCCGTGAGATGGCCCACCAGGAGCTGGGGATGGAACTCCTCAAGCGGGTTGAAGCTGACCTGCTCGAGTACGGTTCGGTCGAACAGCATCCTAAGATGGAAGGACGCCAACTGATCATGGTCATCGCCCCGAAAAAGAAGAAGTAATCAACAGGGCACGGCAGGCCTTCTGATTATGTTTATCAACTGAATGCGGAGTATCCGAACATGCCAAAGATGAAGACTAAAAGTGGTGCTGCTAAGCGGTTTCTGAAAACTGCTAACGGTATCAAGCACAAGCACGCTTTCAAGAGCCACATCCTGACCAAAATGTCGACCAAGCGTAAGCGTCAACTGCGCGGTAGCAGCTTGCTGCATCCGTCTGACGTGGCAAAAGTCGAGCGCATGCTGCGCCTTCGTTAATTTTTGGATCAAGATAGAGGAAGTAACTCATGGCTCGTGTAAAGCGTGGCGTCATTGCCCGTAAACGTCACAAAAAAATTCTGAAACTCGCTAAAGGCTACTACGGCGCGCGGTCACGCGTATTCCGTGTTGCCAAGCAAGCGGTAATCAAGGCAGGCCAATACGCCTACCGTGACCGTCGTCAGAAAAAACGTCAGTTCCGCGCTCTGTGGATCGCTCGTATCAACGCTGGTGCACGTGTTAACGGTCTGTCCTACAGCCGTTTCATCGCTGGCCTGAAAAAAGCGTCCATCGAAATCGACCGTAAGGTTCTGGCTGAACTGGCCGTGAACGAAAAAGCGGTGTTTGCTGCGATTGTCGAGAAAGCTAAAGCCACCTTGGCTTAAGTACCCCCGACAGTCACCCTGGGTTGCTCCTGCAGCCCTAGGTGGTAAACGTCATAAATAGGGGAAGAGCCTTCAAGCTCTTCCCCTATTTTGTATCTGGAGTCTGTACATGGAAAACCTGGACGCGCTCGTCGCTCAAGCTCTTGAGGCTGTGCAAAGCGCTGAAGATATCAATGCCCTGGAGCAAATCCGGGTTCACTACCTTGGCAAAAAGGGTGAATTGACTCAGGTGATGAAGACCCTGGGGAATTTGCCGGCTGAAGAGCGCCCGCAAGTCGGCGCGCTCATCAACGTCGCCAAGGAGCGTGTCACAGAGGTTCTCAATGCGCGCAAGGCGTCGCTCGAGGAGGCCGATCTTGCGGCCAAACTCGCGGCCGAGTCCATTGATGTCACCCTGCCAGGCCGCGGCCAGGCCTCGGGCGGTCTGCATCCGATCACCCGGACTCTGGAGCGTATCGAGCAGTTCTTCACCCATATCGGCTACGGCATTGCCGAAGGCCCTGAGGTCGAAGACGACTATCACAACTTCGAGGCGCTCAACATCCCAGGCCATCACCCGGCCCGGTCGATGCACGACACCTTCTACTTCAACGCGAACATGCTGTTGCGCACCCATACCTCGCCGGTACAGGTCCGCACCATGGAAGCGAACAAGCCGCCGATCCGCATTGTCTGCCCAGGCCGTGTGTACCGTAGCGACTCGGATATCACCCATTCGCCGATGTTCCACCAGGTCGAAGGCCTGCTTGTTGATCGCGACATCAACTTCGCCGACCTCAAAGGCACCATCGAAGAATTCCTTCGCGTGTTCTTCGAGAAGGAACTGGCGGTGCGTTTCCGTCCATCGTTCTTCCCGTTCACCGAGCCGTCCGCTGAAGTCGACATGGAATGCGTGATGTGCAGCGGTAAAGGCTGCCGCGTCTGCAAGCAGACTGGCTGGCTGGAAGTGATGGGCTGCGGCATGGTTCACCCCAATGTGCTGCGCATGTCCGGCATCGATCCGGAAGAGTTCTCGGGCTTTGCCTTCGGTATGGGCGTTGAGCGTCTGGCCATGCTGCGTTACGGCGTGAACGACTTGCGTCTGTTCTTCGACAACGACTTGCGGTTCCTCGCGCAATTTCGCTAGTCGTAACGAATCTTTAGGAGAGCAGGATGAAATTCAGTGAACAATGGCTGCGCGGCTGGGTAAGCCCGCAGGTAGATCGCGATGAGCTGGTTGCTCGTCTGTCGATGGCCGGTCTTGAGGTCGATAGCGTTACGCCGGCCGCCGGTGTTTTCAGCGGTGTGGTAGTGGGCGAGGTGCTGAGCACCGAGCAGCACCCTGATGCCGATAAATTGCGTGTGTGCCAGGTCAGCAATGGCGCGCAAACCTTCCAGGTCGTGTGCGGAGCGCCAAACGTGCGCCCGGGCCTGAAGATCCCGTTTGCCATGATCGGTGCTGAGCTGCCGGGCGACTTCAAGATCAAGAAGGCCAAGCTGCGTGGCGTTGAGTCCAACGGCATGCTGTGCTCCCAGGCAGAACTGCAAGTAGGTGAGGGCAATGATGGTCTGATGGAATTGCCGGCCGACGCACCAGTGGGCCAGGACATCCGTGTTTACCTGGAATTGGAAGACGCCAGCATTGAGGTCGACCTGACCCCGAACCGTGGCGACTGCCTGTCCCTCGCCGGCCTGGCCCGTGAAGTGGGCGCGTTGTACAACGCCCCGGTCACCCGCCCAGTGGTTGCAGCCGTGGCTGCCGTTCATGAAGAGGTGCGCCCGATCGAAGTGCTGGCGCCAAACGCCTGCCCACGTTACCTGGGGCGTGTGATCCGCAACGTCGACCTGTCCAAGCCAACCCCGCTGTGGATGGTTGAGCGTCTGCGTCGGGCCGACGTACGCAGCATCGACGCTGCCGTCGACATCACCAACTATGTGATGCTTGAGCTGGGCCAGCCGCTGCACGCCTTCGATCTCGCCGAAATCAACGGCGGCATCCGTGTTCGCATGGCTGAAGAAGGCGAGAAGCTGGTTCTGCTCGACGGTCAGGAAGTCAGCCTGCGTGCCGACACCCTAGTGATTGCCGACCACTCCCGCGCCCTGGCGATCGCCGGCGTGATGGGGGGCGAGCACAGCGGTGTGTCCGAGACCACCCGTGACGTATTTCTTGAAAGTGCGTTCTTCGACCAGATCGTTATCGCTGGCAAGGCTCGTTCCTACGGCCTGCACACCGATGCCTCGCACCGCTACGAGCGTGGTGTGGACTGGAAACTCGCCCGTGAAGCCATGGAGCGCGCCACTGGCCTGCTGCTGGAAATCACCGGTGGCGAAGCCGGCCCGATCACCGAAACCGTCAACGAGCAGTACTTGCCGTCCGTTGCCCCGATCACCCTGCGCGCCAAGAGCGTTGAGCAAATGCTCGGCCTGGTAATCGCGCCGGCTGAAATCGAGCAGTTGCTGTCGGCCCTCGGCCTGGGTATTTCCTCGAGCGGGGAAGGGCAGTGGACCGTTGAGGTGCCAAGCCACCGCTTCGACATCAGCCTGGAAGTCGACCTGATCGAAGAACTGGCCCGCCTGTACGGCTACAACCGTCTGCCGGTTCGTTACCCGCAAGCGCGCCTGGCACCGCAGCCCAAGGCTGAGGCGCGTGCGCACCTGCCTGAGCTGCGTCGCCTGCTGGTTGCCCGTGGCTACCAGGAAGCGGTGACCTACAGCTTCATCGATCCAAAGCAGTTTGAACTGTTCAACCCGGGCGTCGAGCCACTGTTGCTGGCTAACCCGATTTCGAACGACATGGCTGCCATGCGCTCGTCATTGTGGCCAGGCCTTGTGAAAGCCCTTTCCCATAACCTGAACCGTCAGCAAGACCGCGTGCGCATGTTCGAAAGCGGCCTGCGTTTTGTCGGTCAGTTGGACGGCCTGAAGCAAGAGCCGATGCTGGCTGGCGTGGTCTGCGGCAGCCGTCTGCCGGAAGGTTGGGCGCAGGGCCGCGACGCCGTGGACTTCTTCGACGTCAAGGCTGACGTGGAAGCAGTGCTGGGCTTTGCGGGTGCGCTGGATGCCTTCACTTTCCTGCCTGGCAGCCACCCAGCGCTGCACCCGGGCCAGACGGCACGCATCGAGCGTGAAGGGCGCCTGGTAGGTTTCGTTGGTGCCATTCACCCTGAACTGTCGAAAACCCTCGGCTTGGACCGTCCGGTCTTTGTGTTTGAGCTGGTTCTGGCTGAAGTTGCTTCGGGCAAAATGCCTAAATTCTGCGAGTTGTCGCGCCTCCCTGAAGTGCGCCGCGACCTGGCGCTGATCGCCGACCGTGAAGTGGCCGCCACTGCCGTTCTGGATGTGATCCGTGAAAATGCAGGGGAATGGCTCACAGACCTCAGGCTATTTGACGTCTATCAGGGTAAAGGCATTGATCCGCATAGAAAAAGCCTTGCAGTTGGCTTGACCTGGCAGCATCCATCGCGCACTCTTAATGACGATGAGGTGAATACCACGACACAAAATATCCTCACCTCGCTCGAACAAAGGTTGAACGCCACGTTAAGGAAGTGACGTATGGGGGCTTTGACGAAAGCTGAGATGGCGGAACGTCTGTACGAAGAGTTGGGTCTGAACAAGCGCGAGGCCAAGGAATTGGTCGAGCTGTTTTTTGAAGAAATCAGACACGCTCTGGAAGACAACGAACAGGTCAAATTGTCCGGTTTCGGCAATTTTGACCTGCGGGACAAACGCCAGCGGCCTGGCCGCAATCCAAAAACGGGAGAAGAAATCCCGATCACGGCTCGCCGTGTGGTCACCTTTCGTCCAGGGCAGAAGTTGAAGGCCCGAGTTGAGGCTTATGCTGGAACCAAGTCATAACGACGAGCTACCCGTCATCCCAGGCAAACGCTACTTCACCATTGGTGAAGTCAGCGAGCTCTGTGCGGTAAAACCGCACGTTTTGCGCTATTGGGAGCAGGAGTTTCCTCAACTCAACCCCGTCAAGCGCACAGGTAACCGTCGGTATTATCAGCGCCAGGATGTGCTGATGATCCGACAGATCCGCGCGTTGCTGTACGATCAGGGGTTCACCATCAGCGGCGCTCGCCAGCGTATGTCCGGTGATGAAGCCAAAGACGACACTACGCAATACAAGCAAATGATCCGCCAGATGATCTCCGAACTCGAAGATGTACTGGTGGTTTTGAAGAAGTAATTCCGGCTTTTAAAATACTTCCACATTTCAAAAGCTTGCGGTATATTCCGGTTCGCTTCGTTAGGAAGCAAACCCAGTAACACGCCTAGTCGGGGCGTAGCGCAGTCCGGTAGCGCACTAGCATGGGGTGCTAGGGGTCGAGTGTTCGAATCACTCCGTCCCGACCATTATTCCTGAGTAAAATCAGACACTTAAGCCGATCGGATGGATCGGCTTTTTTGTGCCTGCGCAAAACCCGCGCAAAACTTGCGCAAAACTACCCAGTGATTTCGCTGATATTCAGGTCCGGAACTGCCTCGGACCAGATGATTTCCTCATGGTCTCGCTGGTAGTTTTTGGTCATGCCCTCGCTCGCATGGCCTGCGATCTTCTGCCCATCCTTTCCGGCTTTCTTGTACAGGTGCAGCGACAGCGCCCGCACTTCATGGAAGCCTGGCATCTCTCCCTCCTTCCATCCCGCGTAGCAGTTCGCCGCCTCTCTGGCCTCCTTGAATGCTCGCGTCAAATACCGTTCCTCGATCTTCGTCCAGTGGTCCTTTGTCTGTGCCTGCTTCTGTTTCAGACGATCCGGCTTGCGGTGTACCAGGTATGGTGAAACCACATCATCGCGGCACCGGCTGATTACCGCCTGCAACTCCGGCGTGACCCTGAACCGAATCCAGGCCGCGTCTGTTGCCTTGGCGGTTTTCTTCTGCACAACATACAGAAAGCCTTCCCGAACCCCATCGAAACGCATGTCCAGGATGTCGGTCCGCCGTTGAGCGGTGATCAGCGCCAGGTCGATGGCGTTCTGTAGCCACGCCGGCGACTTCTCCCTAATGGCCTTCAGGCCCTCAACGGTGTGCCGCTTGCGCTGTTTCTTCTCGATCCGGTTGATGGTGCTGGCCGCTGGGTTGTCCGGGCACAGGCCCTTGGCTGCGGCGTGGTTGAAAATGTCGGTCAACAGGGCGCGGCATTGGTTGGCCGAGCGCGGGGTGAGCCCATCCAGCTCGGTGGCGATCATGCGAATGGTGATCTGATCTACTGTCTTTCCTTCAAACCACTTCCTGAACCGCCGAAAGTGAACCGCGTATAGGCCAAGAGTGCCTTTCGCAAGCTCCCTGGGCGGCAGAACCTCAGCTTCATATTTGTCGAGGAAACCCTCGAAGCTGTCAGACGGGTTGGACATCACTGCGCCCACCAGGTCAGCGCCACGCATGAACTCGAGGTTCAACTGCTTAGCTGCGTCGATGGCTTTCACTCGATCCGGGCCGAACGGGAAGAACTTCCCGTCGGTAGGGCGCCGGTAGCGATATGTTCCGCGCCGCGCGTCGAAGTACAGGTTCTGCGGAAGGCTCTTGTTCGCAGTGTTGCGCGGCCGTGGCGACATCATGCAGCTCCTTTCAATACCATTGCGACAAGGTCGTTACCGTTGGACGAGTTGAACGCAGCCCAATCAACGTACCAGAGTTTCCCGATTTGCTCGCCCGGCACCATGCCGTTGCGGATGTGATTGCGAATTGCCTGGGGGCAGGGTGGTGTGCCGTTTTCCCCCCAACGGCGACGCTGGAATTCGCTGATTTTGATGAGTTCCTTTCGCATAGCTACCTCCCGCCGGCCGTGGGCCGCGCTGTCTTTATGATGTGAATGGCCAGGCCAAAGCTGACCAGGAGCCAGCCGCAGGTGCCGGCGAAGGCGTAGAGCAATGCCTCGGTAGTGCCGGTGACCACAAGCTCAGGCCCGAGCCAGAAGAACCAGACGAGTGTTCCAGCCAGGTACAGCAAAGCGCCCAGTACAATCAGGGTGAGTTTCATAGCGAACATGGGGTGTCCTTGCCGCGCTGGGCGGCAGAAGGTGGTTATTTGTTCGGCCAGCCGATCGGCATGCCGTCAGGACGAATCAAGTGCGCAGGCAGGTCTTCACGCATGCACATAGGGGCGGTCCCTGGCACGCCGCAGGTCGGACACCCGGAGGGAGCGCCGTGGCATACCGAATGCAAAACAGGAAACCCGCTGAGGCAGCGCACCTTCTCGGCGTCGTACTCGCTACACGGAATTCTTTCGGACATGGGAATACCTCGCCCGCCGCTCACCGGCAGGCATGTAGGGGGATTGGGGTTAGGGCTTTACTTTCGATGCCAGCTCGCAGTCGGCGGCCAGCTTCAGCAGGTTTCGGGTTGTCGGTCTAAAGCCTTCAGTGTTTGGGTAGTGCGCAAGGTCGTGACCATGCGGGTACTCAGCGAAAGATCCGTGCCACATCCAGTTCGATTTCCAGTCAGCCCAAACGGTGTAAGTGTCCTGGCCATCGCCCCAATAGTCCGTGCCTCCACCAACAGAAAGCACATGGCTCACCCTCGTGTTTTGTTCATAGGCCAGTTCGGACGGCTCATCCTTGTCGATCCATGAGTTCCGGTGGTAAAGGGATGGGTGCAGGCGTACAAGGCGCTTGCTCAGCTTCTTCTCGATGCGCGCCTTCATGACCTTCCCACCTTGTAGATGAACACGTAGGCGAACCAGAGGTTGGCGATCATAGTAGGTGTGCTCCTGCTTCGAGTAGGCCGTCGCGGTCTTCGCGTATGCTGTCTCTTTCCTTGCGCAACGCTTCGTTCTCGGCAATCAGGGCCAGGACTGTGGCAGGGTTGGCGGCTCGGTAGTACGCCTCGGCCGCACCAAACTCATGGCCGATTCCGTAAAACTGGACGCCAATTGCTACGCCGTCATAGTTGCAATAGTCCGCTTCAAGCTCTACTTCACCACTCCCTCCGCAATGCGGGCATTCGATATAGCCATTTCCGGATTTCTCTTCGGCTGTATCGAACTCTTGCGGGGTCGCAGCTTCAGCCAGACGCTTCAGTTCGGTGTAATCGGTCATGATCAGTCTCCCCAGCAGCTGAGCTCTTCGGCAATCTCATCGGCAGGATCGCCGATTTCATTGAGGCGCCCGTCGTACTCGTAGTTGTCATAGATCACGGCGCCGGTTTCCCAGCAGAAGGCCAGGTCTTTCGGTTTCCACCACCCCATCAGGCTGCGCATGTGCAAAGCGGCGCGGAGGATCCAGTACATTTTTTTCATGCGAGTTCGTCCTTGCCGCTATAGCGGCTGACTTTGATGGGGGAGGGGTTAAATTTTTTGCGGCTGGAATAGGGGTGTACTCCATGCGTGGCGAAACCGCAGGTCGCCCTTTGATGGCGAGCCTAATGGAGGGCTGTCCTTGGGCGAAAATCTGTCCCATGTGATTCTTATGACAAACATGTTGTAAGCTAGTGGCCTGAGCGGTTAATCAATTAACTTATTTTTGATCACGCTCAGCTTTGCTTTATGCACCGAACTGATGATGGCCTCAGCCGTTTTGTTCCATTTAAAGGGTTTGGCTGAGTGCTCGTTATGAGCTTCGATAAATTGACGGATAGCTGTTTTCAAATCGGCCACGCTGGTGAAGGCGCCCCGGTACAGCGCTCGTCTTTCCAGTTGTGCAAACCAGCCCTCCACGGCGTTCAGCCAGGATGCGCTGGTCGGGGTGAAGTGCAATTTGAAGCGTGGATGCTTTTCCAGCCACTGCTTGATGGCGGCAGTTTTGTGGGTTGAGCTGTTATCCAGAATCACATGCAAATCCAGTCCGGCTGGCGTGTTGCGATTGATCTGTTGCAGAAAGGCCAGAAACTCCTTGGCGCGATGGCGCTGGGTAATCCGTCCGATGACTTGGCCGGTCATGATGTCGAATGCCGCGTACAAGCTCGCTGTTCCATGGCGCTTATAGTCGTGCGTGCGGCGTTCGATCTGACCTGGGCGCAGTGGTAACATCGGTTGAGTGCGATCCAAAGCCTGGATCTGAGTTTTCTCGTCAACCGACAGCACCAGCGCGTTATCCGGCGGGTTCAGATAGAGCCCAACCACATCGACCACCTTGTCGGCGAAATGGGGATCATTGCTGATCTTGAAGGTCTTCAGACGATGGGGTTTGAGGTCGGAAGCCGCCCAGAGCTGTCGAACCTGCCACGTGGTGACCCGAGCATATTTGGCCATCAAGCGAACGCTCCAGTGAGTAGCCTCCTTGGGGACGCGCTGGGTCGTCAGCGTGAGAATTTCGTTGATTTTTTCCGGCCCAAGCTTGAGTGGCTGACCGCTGCGCGGCAGATCCTTCAGCCCTTCAATCCCAGCTTCCAGATAGCGCTTTCGCCACTTGAATACCGTCGGCCGTGTGATCTGCAACTGGTCGCTGACGGCCTTGGGTGTCATTCCATCAGCCAACAGAAGCAGGATGCGAGCCCGCTCAACAAGGGCCTGTCCCAGCGTACTCATCCTCATCCAACCTTGCAGGGTAATGAGATCAGAAGGCGTTAAAGCGAAGGGAGAAGCTGGCCGAGGCATACGTATAACCAATCCATGACATTGGGCGCATAGTATATCGTCGCTTGTAGGAAAGTGAATTAACCGCTCAGGCCACTAGGGTGGAGAGTTACGCATTTTTTGATAAATAGATTGGGTTAAAAGAGCGCCAATTGATGCAGGAATCTTGGCATTGGTGCGATAAGAGAGGCGATTGCCGAATGGATTAGGCACAGAATATTTAGCTTGAATTTTACTAGAGGTTAAAAGTAGGTTATATGAATGTTAACAAGTGAGAAGGTGATGGATAGAAAATACTACTTATACAATTTTTTTTGGGGTGCTCTAATTTTTTTTCTTGCTGTTTATGACTTTGAACAGCACTCATTCAGATTTTCTAATGAAATACTAATACATCCGATTACGCTCTTTATAAATGCCCTGCTGTTTCCGTTTTCAAAATGCCTAGTTGAAAATATCGCTCTCCGGTATACGACTAAAGAGTTCTGGGAAACGAATGCATTGAGAACGGCAGCATACAACGGGGGGTTAATTCTTTATTGCTTGTTTTGTTTTGTTTTTGCTATTCCTCTTGGCATCATATGTATGGCGATTTTATGTATTAAGCGGCGCCGCCCATAAGGCGGCGCTTTGTCTCTAAAGTTGCATAATAAATTTATTGATGCTTTCCACTAACTTGTCGTCAATAGCTGCACCTGATACAGCCATCAAAGCGGAAAATCCCAATATCCCTACTGGTGTTACCGCTGCAAATCCAAACATAGCTGCAACCAATGCGGTTGCTGCCATGCCAAGTCCAACTGTTTCAAGCTTAACGAAAAATGGATTCCAGTCACCCGATGCTTGAGATTTGCCAAATTCTATATAGACATCTTTAGCATTGAATGCATGGCCCACATATCCGAATCCTTTGCTGAACTTGGCTGTTGCCTTTCCAATGGCCTCAAAATCCATCGAGGCGATGTATTTAGCCGCTGCCTCCCTTTCCTTGCTATTGAATTTCTTATTTAGAACATCTTTGTACTTATCAAAAGCTTTCAGTGCTTCATCCGCGCTTCGGATTGACGTGCCTTTCGCACCTTCTTCGAGTTCTTTTGCTAGCGTTTTCGCCTTATCACCAAATTTTGCACCCAGTGCTTCATAAAAACTAGCAGTGGCTTTAATGGCGTCTTCATATTTTGTTTGCTCATCAGCCGCCAGTTTCGCTTTTGCGGCGGCATCAGCAATAGCTTTGTCGGCAGCGGCTTTTGCGGCAGCAACATCCCGTTGTTGTTTTTCTTTGATCGCCTGCCATTGGTCTAGTTTTTCGTGAAGCAGTTGAATGGCTGTCGCATGTATTTCAATGTTACGCGTCGAGACAAGCCAGGCAAGCTCTAGATCAATCATTCGATTCATTGCATCGCTATCAACATTATTAGTGATAGGCATGACCTCATCAACAATCGCTTTGACACTCCTGCCATACTGTCTTTTTGGTAGCTTTGCCAATACGGCCTTGTTCTCTTGAATAGCCTCATTTCTTTTTTGTATAAGGCCGTTGAGTGCGGATATCGAGTTGTTAGTAACCTTCTCAGAAGGAGTGACCTTGGCAGGTAGTTGCGCCACTCCCGCACTACTAATTTCTGATTCTAAAGTGTTTTTGAGATTGTTTTTCGCATACTCAGTGTTATTGTTGATTTCGAGGATGGCCTCTGAAAGCTGAAGAGGAATCCACTTCCAAGGGTCAACACCAATATCAATGTAATGATCGTAACTGATCCATAAACCCCACCTATTCAAAAAAAGGTGAACCGTTCAGGATGCGACATTCCGTTATTTCTTGTGCTTGATATCCACCACCGTTCCTGCCCGTACGTCTTTGATCGGCGAGAGCAG
>NZ_CAXAQM010000050.1:0-34996 GCF_963970525.1 Pseudomonas sp. EA_65y_Pfl1_P113 | reverse complement strand
AAAGTAGAACTTCAGTAAAAAACTGATCTTATATTCCGATCCCAATTCAATTGCCTTGTTGAAGCTCGAATCCACTGCTTCAACCTAAAAAAGATAGCTGGGTGTGCTTTGTGCTGTGCATAACGACGCTAGTTGAACACATTGAGGGCGCCCTCTGATTCGATGCTTGTTTGTGTTAATAATTGAGGGTCAACAATATTAATTGTTCGATTTGCCGTGGATATTGCACTGCGAGAGCTATACATTACCCTGATGATTGGGGGGCGACTCTACTAAAGACCGTTCTAGTATAATTAAGAAGGTCATATGCAGGTTGTGGCGATGTCCTAAGAGATCCGAACTCCGCTAAGCATGTTGCAAATATATATCCTCCTGTTTCGAATGACCTAGTACAGAGTTTAACAGCTCTGGAAAGCGCATTTCCAGTTCGTCATTGGGAAGAGATTTCATATGGGGTGCGCGTATGCTTCGAGTACGCATCAACCCAGCATCGCGTAGAACTCTGAAATGGTGGGAATCGCTTGATGTAGGTCGACCGCCATCTAACTCACCACAGATCTTTTCAGCCCGGCAAACAAGGTGACGAATAATCTCCATGCGCGCGGGAGCGCTCGAAGCATAGAGAATACGCTCAAGTAAGAACTCCTCAGCTTTAGGATGTTTGAACGCTCTCATCGTCAGAGCACTACAGTGCAATTTTGCATTTTTAATAAAAAAGCACCATTTTTATTGATGTGGTGTTATCGCTTGGCCGGGCCTAAGTGCACTCCAATTAATTTAGTTGGAGAGCCTGCCACTTGGTCGACTTCAGTCAGTCTTTGGCTCTTTTGAATAATTGCGTGGCTTCTTAGAGTTATGCAGATGCGGCAGTTTAATGTTGGCTGGGCCTATTTCTTGAAAATATCAATGTTCTCGCGAAGCCTATCGGACAGCGAGCGCGGCGGGGAGCCGGTGAGGTCTTCAACAGTAAAGCTCCGCTCTGTCAATACGGAGTCATGGTAATACGATCTGAGCGCAACGGCTTGGTCCCGCGACAGGTGATTTAGCTCTCGCCAATTGCTGTGCAGTATCAGATCACGCCGCTGGGTCGCACGCTGCATCAGCCTTTGCGGGCGCTGCACGAATTGATGCTCACGAAGCTGCCGGAGGTCGATGCGCCCCGGCGAACTGTTGACGACGCTGCGAGCACCACGAGCGTTCCGGAAGGAACCCAGCTTCACGGGATCGCATGAGCGCGCCGTCGACGGATCCTGCATCGGCAATCGCTGAACCCGGCACACGTCTATGGAACTGCGTGGCCTGGTACACAAATGGAAGTGCAGCTAGCGGGTACCATCCGCTCGATACGCGGGCTCTGCTAGTTCGTACTCGCTGATCTCGCCAACTTCGACGATATCTACGCTCGGGCTCTTTCGATCAGGAATACAGAGCGTTCCGCCGCTGCTCATTCGCGCGACGCCATCTCTCGATGGCTCAACATTCAAGCGCCGATGCATTAGGTTTCCTCGAACCTACTAGGGCGACGAAAAGTGCCTGATAGACACTAGGTCTATTTAATATACCATTATGGCAGTCCTCGCTTTGAGGCAGGCGGTCCGAGCCGTCACCTTCGTTCGTCACTCTTGCCAGCGAGTTGCAAGCCGCCAATGGTTCATTCGACAGGAAGCACTTCTTTGGTCAAGCCGCGCCTGACTAATCATCAAGCAAGGGCGGACATCAATAAATTCAACATTTGAGGAAAACATGGAAAACCTAAAGCTTTTAACCCCCTTGAGTAATAAAGAACTCACCTTCAAGAATCGGGTATTTATGGCCCCGATGACCAGAGGGCGATCCAATGATCAGGTCGCCAACGAATTGACTGCAACGTATTACGCGCAGCGCGCATCGGCGGGACTTATTTTCACAGAAGGTACCCAGATTAGCGCCCAGGCGGTTGGGTGGACGAATACCCCAGGTATCTATACTCCCGAGCAAATTGCGGGGTGGAAGAAGGTAACCCAGGCGGTTCATGAAGCGGGCGGTGTGATTTTTGCCCAACTCTGGCATACCGGGAGAGCATCTCACCCGGATTTTCATGATGGAGAACTGCCGGTGGCGCCTTCGGCCGTCCCCTTCAATAGCCAAGCGTTCACGCCAGAAGGCATCAAACCTTCTGTAATCCCACGCGAAATGACCCTTTATGAAATCAAGGCCACCATCGCAGACTATGAAAAGGCTGCGCAGGCTGCAAAGGATGCGGGCTTTGATGGCGTTGAGGTTCACGGTGCCAATGGTTACCTACCTGCGCAGTTTTTGGAAGACGGTTCAAACAAGCGAACCGACGAGTATGGTGGCACCGTTGAAAAGCGAGCGCGGTTCCTGCTCGAGGCTACTGATGCTGCGATAAAGGTCTTCGGGCCGGCCCGGGTTTCGGTCAGGTTGTCACCGCGCATTCCGTACAATGACATGGGCGATTCCAATCTCGAGCAGACCTATATGTACGCGGTAGAAGCGCTGGAAAAGAAAAACGTTGGCATTCTGCATTTCATGGAGTCCGGGACTCTGCCGGAAGGCGTTGAACCTCTCGCGCCAGGCGCTCGCAAGCGATTCTCAGGGATTTTCGTGTTGAATGTTGGCTACGACCGTACGTCTGCGGAACAGGTGCTGCAAAGTGGTCTGGCTGATGCAGTCACATTTGGCACGCTGTTTATCAGTAATCCGGACCTGCCTGAACGCTTTCGCCAACATGGTCCAATAGCAACATCTGATGCTTCCACGTACTACAGCGGTGCCGAAGAAGGCTATACAGACTATCCGCCGATGGCCTAGTCGATCCTAATCGAAGCACAATAGCTTGAGGTCTAGATTTTGACTTGAACCGGCTCGTTGCATCTCGCGCCGTGTCCGACGGGCATGGCGTTTTTATTTGGCTGATTTCAATGCGACGGCGCATCCGGGAAACGGCAGTCAACAATTCGTCGAATGCAGATCAAGGCTGACAAGCGGCGCAGCCAAACGGCGTCTGCCAGATAGTCCTACCCCTGCATTGAAGACGTACCGGGCGAGTCAACAATCGCCTGGAGCACAGAGCGGGTATGCCTGGTATCCCTTGGCCTACTAGCGCGACTTGAAGTGCCTAATTGACGTCAGGTTTGTAGAAGATACTAATGGATCCGTCAACAACCACGGAGTTTTTCATGCGCAACAATATTGAACTTTATATTAATGGATCCTGGGTTCGCCCCGTCAGAAATAACGTCCTCGACGTGATCAACCCTGCTGACGAGTCAGTTATCGGCAAGGTTGCGCTAGGCGACACCAGCGACGTCGACATAGCTGTTTCTGCCGCGCGCAAAGCGTTTGAGACTTACTCTCTAACGTCTGTCGAGGAGCGCATCGCGCTTTTTGATAGGATCATTGCGTCCTACGAGAAACGAGCGGGCGACCTCGCTACCGCGGTGACGGCTGAAATGGGCGCACCGCAATGGATGTCCGAGCAATTGCAGGTGACAGCCGGTCTTGCACACTTCCAGATCGCACGGGCATCTCTAACGACCTATCGTTTCGATGAACCTTTGGGCACAAGCGAAGTTGTGCGTGAAGCAGTCGGCGTATGCGCCCTGATCACCCCGTGGAACTGGCCATTGATGCTGATCGCCGCCAAGGTCGCACCTGCGTTGGCCGCTGGATGCACGATGGTGTTGAAGCCCTCCGAGATCGCGCCGTTCTCGGGCACGATCTTCGCCGAGATCTTGCACCACGCCGGAGTGCCCAAAGGAGTGTTCAACCTGGTTCATGGCAACGGCCCGGTCGTTGGCAATGCACTGACGAGCCACCCAGACGTCGACCTAGTGTCCTTTACCGGCTCGACAACCGCAGGGATCCAGGTCGCACGCAGCGCAGCCGGTACGGTGAAGCGGGTGCATCAGGAACTGGGTGGCAAATCGCCCAACATCATCCTACGTAGCGCTGATCTTGCATCGGCCGTCGAGGGCGGTGTGGCACAGCTCATGCTCAACAGTGGTCAGTCCTGCAACGCACCATCGCGGATGCTGGTTCACCTCGATCAGGTCGCAGAAGCGATTGGCTATGCTCGCGCGGCAGCCGAAACGTGGTCCGTTGGTCATCCTTCAGCCAATGCGAAGATGGGGCCGGTGGCCTCCGAGGCGCAGTGGAACAAGATCCAGGGGCTGATCCAGGCGGGTCTCGACGAAGGGGCGACTCTGGTTTCCGGCGGACTTGGCCGTCCGGAAGGACTCGAGACCGGCTTCTACGTCCGACCGACCATCTTCGCCAACGTGCGCAATGACATGACCATCGCGCGCGAGGAAATATTCGGTCCTGTGTTAGTTATCATTGCCTATTACGACGAAGAGGAAGCGGTGAGGATCGCCAACGACACGAACTACGGACTTGCCGCCTACGTACAGGGCGAGCGGGATGAGGCCAAAGCGATAGCGCGGCGCCTGCGTGCCGGTCAAGTCCTGTTGAACAATGCCAACGTGGATCTGGCTGCACCTTTCGGCGGATACAAACAATCGGGCAATGGTCGAGAATGGGGGCCGATGGCCATCGCCGATTTCCTGGAGGTGAAGGCCATCGTAGGTTTTCGTGAGGCTCCCTAAGCTCTAACCTCCGTTTTGATGTATATGCCGCCCGGGACCGGTGATGCGATTCCGAGCGGTACTTGCCAACGGATGGGCTGTTTGACCTATGTCACCGTTATTGAAAAGCCGCGTGGTTCTCACTCAACCAGGCGCAGATCAATCGTGGCGCCTTGCCGGCCAGGTTGGTCAAGGTGGTCGTCGTTCCGGCGAGCACCGACTTTCTAAGCAATCGACCAATTTCAAGCAAGACATCGGCCGTCAGTTCGCTGCCCCCTTGAACTGATCAATATCTCGCGGCGATCTTCAGGAGTTCGATGCTGATAAACGATCGTTTTGCCCTTTAGCTACGAGAGTTCGCCAGTAGTCTCCGTCATCCTGACCGTCGCCGTACCTGTCAGATAGTAGGCCCGCTGGGAGCCACTATGAGCAACATCAGGTGGCACAATGCATACTGCTTCGTGTCGATCAGGTTAACTCGGCCTCCGCCCCCATGGCACCGGAGCGCCAGTCAGGGACTAGATGTCAACGAAGGATGACGGGAGCAGAAGGTACATCAGGTTCAGGACCGTGAATTGTTCAAAGACCCGTACCGAGCCGTCCGAACTCAGTGCCCGCGCTAGCCACCCGAATCTGTCGGGTGCGCGATGCGGCTATCGCGAGGATCACGAGAACCGTAGGCGGGCCGGCTATTGGGTCGTTGTGCTCCTCGAGACCGAAGGCGGATAAGCCTACAGTCGGCGGGCACAACTTCCTCAATGATCTTGGGAGTCCGCTGGACAACGCCGATTACGGACTCGCTTAAGCCGATGTCGGTAAAGGTGTAGATGCCTATTTCCATAGGTTTATGTCCTCGGGGCGACGACACCGTGCTGGGCAAGGCGCCCACTTGCCAGGGTCAATAGTCGATGATGATCTTCAGTGCCTTCTCCTCGGCCGCATGTTTGAAAACATCGTAGGCTTTCGCGATCTCCTGGAAATCGAAGCGATGTGTCGCCATCTTCTCGACCGCTAGCTTGCCGGAGCAACATGACTTTAGCAGCATGCTAGTGGTGTTGGCGTTCACCAGCCCGGTCGTGATGGTCAGGTTGCGAATCCAGAGTTTTTCGATGGCGAAGCTCACCGGCTTGCCATGCACACCGACGTTGGCCAGGTGGCCGCCTTCCTTGACCACGTGCTGGCAGATGTTCCAGGTCGGCTCAATACCCACCGCTTCGATCGCGCAGTCCACGCCACGGCCATCGGTCAGCGCCAGGATTTGCGTGATGGCATCTTCGCTTGCGGAATTGACGATGTGGGTGGCCCCCAACTCCCTGGCTAGTGTCAAGCGGTTGTCGTCCATGTCGATCATGATGATCTGGCTGGGCGAGTAAAGCTGTGCCGTCAATAGGCAGCCCACGCCTACCGGCCCAGCGCCTACGATCGCCACGGTGTCCCCGGGCTTGACGCCGCCGTTCTGCACACCGATCTCGTGGGCGGTCGGCAGCGCATCGGACAGTAGTACCGCAGCATCTTCGTTGAGCCCCTCGGGCAGCAGGTACAGCGAATTGTCGGCAAAGGGCGCCCGCACGTACTCGGCCTGGGTGCCGTCGATCATGTAGCCCAGAATCCAGCCGCCGCCATTGCGGCAATGGGAATAGAGCTGCTTCTGGCAGTTCTCGCAGGTCCCGCATCGGCTGACGCAGGAAATGATTACCTTGTCGCCCGATTTGAAGTTCTTGACCGAATCACCTACAGACTCAACGATGCCGATGCCCTCATGGCCGAGGATGCGGCCGCTGAACACACCGTCGCGATTCTGGGAGGTCTGTTCGATCTCGGGATTCTTGCCTTTCCAGATGCCCAAGTCGGTGCCGCAGATTGTCGTCTTAGTCATGCGGATGACAGCATCCGTCGCATCGATGATGCCAGGCTTAGGGCGTTCTTCGACGCGAATGTCATCGGCACCGTAATAAACCATCGCTCTCATGGAGTACTTCCTCTTTTTTCAGGTTGGAGATCGCGCTTGGATCAGGCGCAACGCGCTCACCTGAAAAGGCGTGAGCACAGGCCGCCCCGCGCGATCGAAAGGATTTGATACGCGCCTGCTCAGTGCTTGAAGGTGTTGCCGTCAGCCGCAGATGAGGTTTGCCTGGCTAGCAGCCCTTCTGCGATGTCCATGGCCTCCTCACGAGAGGCCGCCAACAGCAAGGGGTAGCCCCAGAACTTGGTGAACACAATGGCGAACGCCTTGAAACCCAGACGTTTCGCGGCGCTGGGTTCAACAATAATCATCGCTAGAACCAGCTTGCGAAGTTCGGCTTTGTGTTTTTTCATCCAGAGCGCTGTGCGCTTCTTCTCTTCAGGCGCGTGCTCATGGCCTTCGGTCGGTGGGGTATCGCTCAAGAGCACGAACGGTTCCCCGCGTTTGAGATTGGCGTCGAATTCATCGAAGTCCTTCTGCGAATCCTGTCCGGGGTTTTGCCCAAAACTCATCCACACGAAAGGAAATTGCGAACTATTCATCGACATGATGCGTTCCTTTTTGATTGAGTTGGCGCCAAGTAGCCACGACGGCGCACACGCCGGGAAGGGTTATGAAGAAAAGCGCCGAGAAAGCGATGTGCCCACCATCGCGCAGCCCGTCGAACACGCCAGTAAAACTGTTCACGAAGACCAGAAGGCCGCCAAGGATTAGTACAGTCCACTGGGATCGGATGGTTCCGATCAACGCGAGCAAGACAGTGAGGATCCAGCCGCCGTAGAAGATAGAAAACATCCACAGTGCGCCGGCGTCGAAGGTGATCGCGGGCGTCGTGCCGTTCGCTTTCACGTAGTCGTTCACATAGGAAAAGGACTGAAGCGTCACAAACAGCACAGCGCCGACGGCAGTCGTCAACCAGAATAACGCGAGCCTGTTCTTATGGTGGCTCACGATCGCGCCTTGGAAGGCGGCTTTGGTATTTTGGGGAGGAGAAGACATGTTAGATCCTTGCTCATTAACGAAGGCAGTTGACGGTGGTAGCTGGACTAGTACTTGACGCTGACCGTTGCCATCACATTGCGAGGCTCTCCATACAACATCTGATTGAAGAAGCCGTTCATGACGGTGTATTTCTTGTCAAACAAGTTGTTGACGTTGACGGCCAGTTCAATGTTGTCCGTGGCGGCATAGCGCGCCATTAGCGACGCCAGCGCATAGGGCTTCTGCTCGGCAGTGACCGCGCCGCTGGGGCTGGTGGCGGACTGGTAAAAGCGGCTTTGCCAAGAAACTCCGCCGCCCACTGTCAGTTTGTTCCATGCCCCCGGAAGCCGGTAGGTAGTGAACAGCCGCGCTGTGGTGCGTGGCAATTGGCTGCTTAGCCTCGCATCCGACGAATCGGATCCGGTGAAGTGAGACACTCCGGCGTAGAGATTCCAGTCCGGCATCAACTCGCCCTGCAGGTCCACATCGATTCCACGAGACTTGGTCCCGCTAGCGCCGTAATAGGCCTGGGTGCCATCGGAAAGAATCTGGCCTGCATCGATCTGGCCCAGGTTGTCCAATCGTGCCTCGAACAAAGAAACCGACGCATTCAGGCGCCCGTCAAGATATTCGCCCTTCAGGCCAATTTCCTTGTTCTTGCCCGTCGTGGGTTTGAGCACGTTGCCATCGCGGTCGCGGTAGGTCTGCGGATTAAAGATCTCCGTATAGCTGACGTAGGCCGAGTACGTGTCGTTGATGTCGTAGATCAGCCCAGCATAGGGCGTGAACTCACCGGTCTTTTTGTAGTGGAATCGCGCGCCGTTGGTGTCCTGGTCAAGCTCGTAGTTGCTGAACCGTCCGCCGATGATGAGCTTCAAAGGATCGGCCAGCGAGAAACGCGCCGCGCTGTACACGCCGCTTTGCTTGGTCGTGATGTTGGTGGGCGTGTAGCCCGCTGCGGCGAAATCCAGTTCAGGATAATTGCCACGCCAGTCGTAGATGCTGCCCATCGGGGTGCGCCCAAAGACAAAGCCGGTGCTGTCCTGGTTGGAGGTTCGCTTCGATCCCATGACACCCACCACCACTTCGTGTCGGCGGCCGAAAAGCTGGAAGGGGCCGGATGCCATTGCATCAAAACTGTTCTGGCGTGTAGCGGTCTTGCTCGCCAGACCGACCGGAAACAGGCCCAGGCCGGTTACGCGATCAGGGTATCCGGAGCCGCTGAACAGCTTTGCATTGGAGTCGGTCTCCTGGTGCGTGAACACCGCGCGTGCTGTCCAGTCATTGTCAAAATGGTGCTCGATACTGGAAAAAGTTGTCTCCAGTGAGTTGTCCCAGCCGCTCCAGTCGGCGGCCAGGGACTTTGAGCGCGACCAGTTGGTTTTGGAGCCGTCGCTGAACCAGATCGGCATGCCGCCCCACGTCGTGCCATCGGCTCGGATATCCTGATCTTCGTAGCCAAGGCTCAAGGTCGTATCTGGTGTGAGATCCGCCTCGATGACACCATAGAACGCATCTTTATTTCGCTGATAGCGGTCGATAAAGGAGTCTCGGTCCTGATGAACTCCCACCAGTCGTGCACGAATGCGGCCATCTTCGGTCAGCGGTGTCGATATATCGGCCATGCCACGATAGTTGTCCCAGGCCCCAGCGGTGATCGACGCGGAGGCTGAAAAATCGCGCGTCGGGCGCTTGCGTACCAAGTTCACCGACGCCGATGGATTGCCCGCGCCGGTCAGCAGACCGGTGGCGCCGCGTACGATCTCGATGCGGTCGTAGAACGCAGTATCCAGGAAGCTCGTTCCCTCGAAATAGGACGTCGGGATGCCGTCGAACTGGAAGCTGTCGATCTGGAAGCCTCGCGAATAGAAGCTCACCCGTTCGGTGTCGTTGGTGCTTGAGGAGATCCCGGTACTGTTTTCCAGCACGTCCTTGACTGAGTTCAGTTGCTGGTCGTCCATCCGCTGGCGGGTGATTACCGTTACCGATTGTGGCGTTTCACGCAACGACAGAGGCAAGCGGGTCGCAGCTGCGGTTTGGCCTGTGGTGTAGGAACTCGTACCTTCAGTCGTAGATTCATCGCTTCGGCCCGTCACTGTGAGGGCCGGCAACGTCATCGCCTCCTGAGAGGCTTTTGTGCCGTCCAGGTCTTGGATCTCTTTTGATTCTTGGGCGAATGCGCCCTGCGCGCTCATAAAAATTACCGTTGCAATTGCCGAGCTCAGTAGGGAACTGGGCGCGCTCTTCAACGGTTCTTTACACGTCCGGGCCGAAAAAACGTGTACAGCCTGAGGTGCAAGCCTACGGGTTTGGCAACGGAGCTCATAAATCGTAAAAAAATGCAGCATCAAACAATACTCATTTGTATTTAGATGCGATATTTAACGACGAATTCCGTATTCACGATGGCGAAGTTAAGCCAATTTATTATTCATTCAGGCCATTTTTTGATGGCCGCTTTCGACTCTCTCGGGTTGCCAAGCCATTCCGGTCAAGGCGACTTTTGATCGGGAAGGACAATGCCGCGCAAGGCCGCTCTGTCCGTGTAGGCAGTTCTCTCGGATAGGTACCTTGCTGGCGGCTTTCCTACCGCCTTTCGGAACATGGTGATGAATCCGCTGGGGTTTTCGTAGCCCAAATCCAACGCTACCGTTTGTACGCTTTCACCCTTGGTTAGGCGCTGGAGTGCGAGGATCACGTGCAACTGCCGGCGCCAGCGTCCAAAGCTCATGCCAACCTCGTACATGAGAAGCCTGCTCATACTCCGCTCGCTCATGCCGATGCGGACAGCCCAGTTGCTTTTTGATGTTTTATCGGCGGGATCGATTAACAGCAATTCGGCGAGGTGGCGCAACCTTAAATCACGTGGCATCGGCAGGTGCAGGTCTTCCGCGGGAGCAGTCACCAACTCATCCAGCAATGTGGCAACGAGCCGATCCTCGCGACTCCCGAGTGCGTACAACTCGGGAAAGCCAGCCACCCTCAACAGCAATTCACGTAGCAATGGCGTGACCGAAATCGTGCAGCATTTTTCCAGTAGATCCGATGCGGCATCGGGCTCAACGAACAAGCAATAACATTCAGTTTCACCCGAGCCCCATACAGAATGAGGCAAGTCTCCTGGTATCCATACAGCGCTTAGCGGCGGCACGATCCAAACGCCGTCTTCTACCTCGCAATTGAGCACGCCTCGGACGGAGTAGAGCAGTTGTGCTTTGCGATGCCGATGCGTCGCATATTCCCAGTTCTCTGCTACGGCAGCGGCTCTAAGAGCTACAACAGGTCGGGGCACGTTGTCGAAATCCCTGGTTTCTATCTGATCAGCGATGCAGATGCTTGCCATAACGTGCACCAAACTCCAATGACGGTAAACTTTCGGCCTAAGTGAAAAATATTATGGGTAAGTTGCGCAATGAAATATAGTCCTCGTATGGGTATTGTATGATTGAAGCTGCTTGCTCCTGCTTGTGGCAAAACTCGGCAGGCTAGCTCGTTCTCCTTTATGGCGGGCGTTGGCGGTGCCAAGCACGTTGGCTATTGACGTTTGTTGTTCTAGCCGTGGTGTTGCCGTGGAAATGGACGATGTTATAGCTGCTACTCACTTGGGCCGGGCCGGGCTGGACTTAGGCCTGTTTCCGGGTTTTGAAGTCGGTATGCAGAAACGCTCAACGCGGCGTACCGCGCGCGATGGATCCCATCTATAGGAGAAAAATTGCGACTCTTAACCTGGGCATCACCTGAGCGAGATGCTGGGTGGCAGTTTTGTCATTGAGGAGAGGAGGGCGATAACGCAGCGGGCAGGCGTAGCCGTTGCATTCCTGGCGTGACGCCGTTGCGGCGATTGATGCGCAGCAAAGTTTGATCCGCTCATGAAGCGTATCTCAAAGGAGAATGACATGCTGGCTATCAGTCTCATCCCCACTCCAAGCGTCGGAAGGATGCATTGGGGAACTATGTGACGTACTGTTCACATCGGGCGAGTCCAGCCTATAGATGTCGGGTTGTCTGGACTATTGCGTCGCGCAAAGAGGCACATTCGTCGACCGCTTCTACCTGCTGGACCGGTGGGTTGATGACGAGGCGTCGTCCCGGCATCAACACACTCCTGCTTCCTTATGACGTTTAACTTCGGCGAGTAAGCGGTATCGCCGAGAAACTGCCCGCCTATTTGTTACTCAACCCGCGTGTTCAGGGGCATACGTCCGAGAATGACGTCTTGCATGATTAAGCCGGTCACCACTCTGGCAAGGTTAACTGAGCTATTTCACTAGTTCGGTGCATAGCCCGCTTAAAAGGCCGTCGCTCAGCGAGCAATCATATCTGCGGCTTGTTCGGTTGCCTCAGTAGTACGTGTCGCGAGTTTACGAACCTCGTCGGCCACGACAGCGAAACCGCGCCCAGCCTCACCTGCCCGTGCCGCCTCAATAGCTGCATTCAGTGCCAGTAGGTTTGTCTGGCTCGCAATGCTTTGTATCGTACTTACAATTTGTGACAACTGAGCAAGGCTGGCTTCCAATGTCCGTTGATGCGTAACTTCCGACTCTCGCAACGCATTCTGCTCGTACTGCAGGTGGACATCCACAAGAGCGCCGACGACACGAAGCGGAGATCCTTGCGGATCGCGCCGAGTTTGACCTCGTGCTCTGAACCAACGATATTCGCCACTCTTCATCTTCAACCGGTACTCGATGTCGAATGGAGTTTTTCCTGACCTATCATTCAAGTGAGCGCCGAAAGCGTTAAGGCTTCGCTCTTTATCGTCCGGGTGCAATCTGGATGCCCAGCTCTCAAGGACATCGGGAAATTCTTCAACAGTTTCAAAACCAAGCAGCCTTCGGAATTGAGGCGACCACCAGAAAGGATTTTTGGCATTCACAGGGTCCCCGGCAATGACCTCCATATCCCACAAGCCATCGGAGAGCATTTCCCTAGCCAGTTCGAAGCGGGTGATGATGATGTCATGCTCCTGATCGCGTTCCAACTGATCATGGATATCCCGTAGCGAGCCTGCGACCCGAATCGGCGTTCCTTGTTCGTCACGAAGTGTTTCACCTTGAGCATGGAACCAACGATAGGAGCCATCCTTCATCGCGAGCCGGTTTCTCACCTTATAAGGCGTGTTTCCCGACTTATCGTTGAGATGTCGAGCAAAGGCGTCAAGCGTCCCCTGTTTGTCCTGAGGATGAAGGCGATCAGCCCAGCTGGCCAAGACATTGGGGAAATCACGTTCGTCATTAAACCCAAGAAGACTGCGAAATTGCTGCGACCACCAAAAGCGGTTTTTCGGATTAATAGGGTCGCCAGCTACAACCTCCATATCCCAGAGGCCCTCGCTGGAGGCGCGATTCACCAAGTCAAATCTGACGGAGTGGGTTAAAGCGCTAGCTGCCGACTCGCGAAGTAGCTCACGTGCAGCTTCAAGCTCGTTTTCAAGCTGGCTTATGCGCAATCGGGACTTAAGTTGGGTTGATTCGATAGTTTCCCAGGCCTCAAGGATTGCCGGGGCCTCTTTGCAACCTTTGACATCAGGTGCTTCGCTGCTTTTGATGGCAGCTATTAGCTGTTGGAGTGCATAACGATTACGGCGTAAGAACGGAATGGACATAGCGCGAAACTCGATAGACTTGATGGGCCTCATCCATGGCACATTGATATCTATGTTGTCGGCATATTTTGAAAAAGCTATAGGATTTTTTGTAGCTGTATTGGTCAGTACGCTCGATACAGGCCCGTCGAGTTGTTGGGAGTTCCAATTGTGTCATGGCGCAGAACACGGTCGAAGCCGATGAGAGCACCCAATCTCAGGGCGTGATCGTTCTCCCATCGGTGACGAGAAGCGGACAGGAGCACCGCCGCTACGACAGCGGAGACAGGACTTTACACCGTCTTCTCCGCTTTCCGCTGACGCTCCTAGAGACGCCGCAATCATTTCAGGGGAGGCTGGCGAGTTCGACCGGCATTTCGTCTTATCAATCAGGCAGCCAACGCACGCGTAATTACTCCCGAAGCTTTCTGATTGAAACTATCCAATATGGCGACACACTGACCGTCATCGAGGACATCACAAACGGCAGCCATATCAGCGATCTGGAGACTGCCTTTTATGGCGTTGCTGCTTTCACGCCCAATGATGGCAACGGCCAGGATAGATGCTCGGGTCCCACGCACTACCGCTCAGATGTTCACGCCTCAAAAGCTCACCTGGATATTGGAGAAGCTTACGTTGGGTGGAGGCGTTAGATGGCAAGGCCGCTTCTTGAGTATTGGCACCAGCACAAAGGTAGTAGAACAAAGGCCCTGTACGTTGACATCACTGATGGCGTGGTATGAGCTAACAAGCCACATAGACGTATCAATCAATATAAATAAAGCATTTGATAACAAATATGCAATGCAGAAGGGCGGCTTCGAAACAGTAAGTTATGGAGTTCCATAGAACGCAGTCCTGACAGTGAGACATAAAATTTAACTGGAGCTGGTTAATTACGCGGTCTGATGCGGCCGCCGCTGGGACCTGAGTGTGATTGCTTAGATCAGTCAAAGTTCCTGTTCCAAGAGCAACAGAGGTGGCTGGCCGCAATCACCGAGTAGGATAGCGGCTAGCCAGAATGTTCTGCGGGTTAGGGCTTATATTGCAGCTGATGTGGAGTCAAGGTTGGTGTATTCTGTCGGAAATATTGAACACTTCAAAGCTGGAAAATACCAATTCTCTGTCTAAGCCGAGGCCAGCGAATTGTAGAGTGATTTACGCATCACAAGCCGGAAAAATCTCAAGGTGGAAAATGAGAGACCCAGCGGGAACAATCCCATCCCTGAAGCGACGCAAAGACTTTAAACAGTATCGACCTGCCGCCACTGAGGCGCCTCAAGGAATTTCACTGCCAATATGAATAATGCTAAAAACCTGAATCTAGTGGCAAGGCCACATCGGACAGATTTCCATCGCGGTAGCAGTTTCAATAAGAAGTCCGTTGCTTCCAGATGCTTGTTACTTGCAGTGTCGCTTGGCGGGTTTTCGACATTGGCGTCAGCTGCATCTCAATCCCCATCGTGCGAAACCCCACCGGGCGGGATAATATTCATTACTCAAGACTGCATCGATCCGCAGTTTGATCGCCCAGTAATAGATAGCCGTGAAGATTTGAAAAGCCCTGTTCTGACACACCGTGTTTCCGGGCACTTCGAAGGCACCGATGTAAAATTCAGTTTTTTCTTCCCGCCGAAAACCCAATGGAAGGGGCGTTTTTTCCACAAGGTATATCCTTTGGGCGATGGTAGCGTTCCGGACCGTGTAATCAAATTTGGTGCCGACAGCGGTGCGTATACCGTGGACACTGTTTCACCCTCTGGCTACCGTGCCAACGCAGCAGCTGCAAAGTTCTCGAAGGTGATCGCTGGCGAATACTATGGATCGCCTGTCTCTCAGATCCACGGCTATATCTACGGTGGCAGCGGTGGATCTTATCTGACTATCGCTGCAGCCGAGAACTCGTCCGGGGTATGGGATGGAGCCGTGCCTTTCGTCATAGGTGTACCGACATCCATTCCAACCAATTTTTTTGTGCGTGCTTTCGCACGGCTTGTACTCGAAGACAAGGCTGAACACATTGCCGACGCTATGCGACCAGGAGGCAGCGGCGATCCTTTTGCAGGACTTGACGCCACTGAGGCCGCGGCTCTTGCGGAGGTCACAGCAATGGGCGTACCACTGCGCGGCTGGGATAATTACGCGTACATCCTGGGTCTCAATGACCCGCAGGGTTTACTGGGGTTTGCCAGTACGGTTAAGAACATCGATCCCGGATATGCAGATGACTTCTGGAGAAAACCTGGCTACCTCGGTACCGAGCAATCCGCTCTGGGCAATCTTGTACGAAGGGCGAAAATTGACCGTGTAGTGTCGGTTCAAAAGATAGATCGCGACTCAGCTGGCAAGCCTTTACGCTTGCACTTGGCGGGGCTGCCACACTTCAAAAACAGCGCTTGGTTTGACTTTACTCTCGAAGGAGCAGAAGAGGGCAACCGAAAATTGTTGGGGTCGTTAGATGCTGAGCACGGGGTCATTACTCTGGCCGCGCAAAATCAAGCTGATACGCTCAACACCCTGAAAAATGGGGCCGAGGTTCGTGTCGACAATCGCTGGGCAATTGCGTTGACCTCCTACCATCGCCACCAGGTGCCAGCTTCTGGTGGATTTACTGTATGGGATCAGTTTCGCAATGCAAACGGTTCACCGCGCTACCCGCAACGTCCGCAAGAGCTAGGCCCAATAATCAGCGCCGGTGTCAGCGGAGGCGGTAGTTTTACCGGCAAGATAAACAGCAAGATGATAGTGATCGCCAACGCACTTGATGTCGATGCCTACCCTTGGGATGCCGACTGGTATGGCCGTCGATTGAAGGCAGGAGAGGGCGGGCAGTACGACGCGAAGGTGCGAATCTGGTTAAACGATAACGCAGATCATTTGGATGGCAGCGTTGTTGCCTCGGGCTCGGCTGATAATCAGTTTGTGAGACTTGTCGATTACAACGGCATCCTCGAACAAGCCGTTAGGGACGTAAGCGTTTGGGTGGAAACTGGTATAGCGCCACCTGGCTCCACTCAATATGCAGTCAATAATGGCCAGGTCTCGTTACCTGCAGATGCGTCAGCCAGGCAAGGCATCCAGCCAGTCGTAAAACTGACGTCCAAGAGCGGTGAGAGAATCATTGCGAAGGTCGGCCAGCCCATCACGCTTCTTGGTGACATTTCAGTCCCGCCATCTGCTGGCAAAATTGTCAAAACAGAATGGAGTCAAACGGGTAACGATGATTTTTTAGACACGCCACTTCCTCACCAGCCGTCAGAAACCCTCGCTGTACATAAGACATTCTTTTACTCGAAACCTGGCACCTACTATCCCGTGCTCCGTGTGACATCCCAGCGAGAAGGGGACGGCACGACGGAGTTTACGCGGGTCGGTAATCTGGCAAGAGTGCGCGTGATAGTGAAGTAGCAAATATCCAAGGGGTATTTGCTCCGGGCATCAAGGGCGTCATAGCTGCACTGGGATCGGATATCGGACAGATTTTCTATCTATATCCATCCCGGGATTACGCGAATACCAGCGGAAAACCTGTTCACTAAGTCCAGGTTACCGCCGCTGGTGTTCAGGCAATAGTGCGGTTTTGCTATTTCAGATTCGCCCCGCACTCTTTAAACGATGCCCGTGAGGTAAAAGACGGCGATAACAAAGGCGACTGCAAGTGTCTTGATCAATGTGATCGCAAATATACCGCCATAGGCCTGGCGGTGTGTCAGGCCAGTGACTGCTAGCAAGGTGATGACGGCGCCATTGTGGGGCAGAGTGTCCATGCCGCCACTGGCCATAGACGCCACGCGGTGTAGAACTTCCAGTGGGATGCCGGCTGCATTGGCTGAGGCAATGAAGTTGTCTGCCATCGCGGCCAGAGCAATGCTCATCCCCCCAGATGCCGAGCCAGTAATACCTGCAAGCAAGGTGACGCTTACAGCTTCGTTAACCAGCGGGTTAGGGATGGTTTGTAGCGCCTGAGAGAGCAAAACGAAGCCTGGCAAAGCCGCGATGACCGCACCAAACCCGTACTCGGACGCAGTGTTTAGCGAGGCCAGCATTGCCCCGGCCACAGCGGTTCTGCTGCCTTCGGCCAGTTTGTTTCTTATGGTGCGGAAACCTAAAACTCCGACGATGATAATGCCCGACAGCAGTGCGGCCTCTACCGCCCAGATACCCGTAATCTTGGCGATTTCAGTTTGTATGGGTGCGCTTAATCCCGGCAGTGTCAAGCTGTGACTTGCGCCGTACCACTGGGGAATCCAGCGAGTAAAAAAGAAATTCAGTACGCCGACCAGAACCAACGGCAGCAACGCTATCAGGGGATGAGCCAGGGTAATGTCTTCCGGCGTATCCGGCTCGTTACGCAGGTCAACGGCGTCGCCATAACCTTCACCTGCACGCTGGGTGCGCCGGCGCCACAACTCCAGGAATGCCAGTCCGACCACGATCACGAAGATCGAACCTATCAATCCCAGCCATGGAGCAGCCCAGGCTGTCGTCTTGAAAAAACTGGTCGGAATAATATTCTGGATCTGCGGCGTGCCGGGTAGCGCATCCATCGTGAAAGAGAACGCACCGAGAGCGATTGTTGCCGGCATTAGCCTTTTGGGAATGCCGATTTGGCGAAACATCTCGGCGGCGAATGGGTAAACTGCGAACACCACTACGAATAGCGAAACCCCTCCATAGGTCAGCAACGCGCATACGGCCACAATCACCGGAATCGCCTGCTTGCGCCCTAGCAGTCGAATGGCAGCAGCAACAATTGATCGGGAAAACCCCGACAACTCGATGAGCTTACCGAACACGGCACCGAGCAGAAACACCGGGAAGTAGAGTTTGATGAAACCGACCATCTTGTCCATGAACAGACCCGTGAAGGCCGGAGCCACGGCGCTCGGATCGGTCAGCAAGACTGCGCCAAGCGCGGCGATGGGAGCGAAGAGGATAACGCTGTAGCCACGGTATGCGGCGAGCATCAACAGACCAAGAGCCGCGAGGGCAATCAGAATACTCATGAAATCTCCAGTTGCTGGCTCATTGGCCAGCGATTATTGTTTTTATGAATTTTGCCTAAGGCCATTGGTGTAGCGGGCGGTATTCAATCGGTTAGCGAGTACTTGCTTTGGAGCCGTGCTTTTGCTCAGTGGGTTCAGGGTTTGAGTGCATACCGTAACTGGTGCCCGCGCCGACTCAGCAACCTTTCGTGGCGCGCCTCATCCCAGCGATAGAAGCCTTGACCGCTGCGCAGGCCGGTATTCCCCGCCGCCACCTTTTCCTTGAGCAACTCAATGACTTCGGTGCCTTGTGCCAATTGCGGTATCAGGTGAGTTGATATGTCTACAAAGGTATCCAGCCCGGCCATATCGGCCGCCTCGAGCGGGCCAACCATGCCATAGCGGCGGCCCAATGAAGCCCGCATGACCCTATCCACTGTGTCCGCATCAGCGATACCACTCTGGACGATATGCAGCGCTTCCCGCAGCAGGGCAAATTGAAGACGATTTCCAATAAAGCCGGGCGCCGCCTTCTCAAGTACGACAGCTTCCAGATCCATGGCCTCGAGCATCACACGCACTTTTTCGACAAGGTGCGCATCGGTGGCGGTACCGGGTACCAATTCCACTAACGGAATAAAATGCGGAGGATTCCAGAAGTGCGCGATGAACAACCGCTCCGGGTGCTCCAAACTCTCTGCAAGACTATCCGGCGGAAAACCACTGGTATTGCTGGCGAACACGCAGTCGGGTCTGACGATGCCTTCCAGTTCCCGATAAAGTGACTGTTTTAACGGCAGACGCTCGGGTACTGCTTCGATGAGTAGATCAACATCGGCCAATGCAGTCAGCGTGCTGACGGGTATCAGGCGCGACAAAGTCACGTCCCGGTCCGCTTCGTCGAATTGGTCGGCAGCCACCAATTCGTTGAGGATCATGCTAGCTACCGTTGGAATGTCCGCCAGCCGCTCAAGTTGCGGGTCGTAGAGGCTTACCTGCAATCCGTGGCGTGCAAGGTGCAGCGCGATTCCAACCCCCATGAGGCCGGCTCCCAAAATGGCAGTGGATGCGAAAGCGGTTTTGGTGGAAGTGGCCATATTATTATTCCTTGTTTACGCGCCGACGTTAGCGCGACTCTCTGGTCGCCAATGATCAATGGCGTGGACAGACCTTGTGCGTGTCACCACGGATAATCCGTGCATCACCAGTGCCCGATGGCCAGACACCCTGATTAACAGCCTGACTGTTGACGTTTACTCTGTTGGTGTCTCACTCGAGTTCTTTTGCAACAGATTAAGACCGGCCCTCAAACAACAGGCTTTTAGGCCTCATCAATGCAGGGAAGAGTCATCCTGGGGGACAGCCGTTTTTTGAGAAGAAGACTACCGACAGCGTGGATACCATGCTTATTGGAAAATGTTGTTGGCTCGCGGGTGTCTATGAACTTGATCTCGGCGATGAGGTTTCAGATATGCCCAAAAAGCCAAGATCCTCGTCGCGCGCAACTCTCTTCTGAAGCCCGCCGCCCATCGCTTCTGAATAGCTACTAACGCCCTTATTGAAACCAGCGATTCCCTTGCTACGCTCCCTTTTCTTGGGGCCGGGAAATCATGCGGCCCTGAGTATGACCTTGGCAGATTGATCTGTTAATTTTGTTTTTTTTATGCATTGATTTGTAAAACTAATAAATGCGCCCATCAAATGGTGCTTGTCGTTAGTGGCATTTCAAGCATTTTATGTCTTGACAAATGAGCCAGTCGAATAACGCGTTCATATGCTCAGATGTTGGTACAAGGCATTGAGGGAGAACATCGTTATCAGTCTTACCGTGGTATACACGGTAACCATAGGGTCTAATTTAGAGTTAGTAGGGTTGAGGATACCGCAGGTAAATCGAAGAAATTACCCGTTGCAGTTGGCCAGTGGCGGCGAGCAAGAAAAAATCAATCCGCCAGGTTTTCTTGTGCGGCCTCGTCAAACTTCAATCGGGCCGTTTCAACCTCAGGCAATTTGTCAAGCGTCCATTTATGCAATTCGCGAAATGGCTGTTGAAGTGTGCGACCTAGTTGGGTGATCTCATACTGCACTGCCACGGGCGACAACGAGATGACTTTGCGCGAGACCAGCCCATTTCGTTCCAGTCGCCGCAGGCACTGTGTAAGCGCCTTCTGCGTGACGCCCTCCAGGCGGCGTCTAATGGCGTTAAAACGGTGCGGCCCGTCATCTAGCACCGCCAGAACCATCATCGACCACTTATCAGCAATCTGGTCGAAAAGAGCCCGGCTCGGGCACTCCGACGAGAAACATTGTGGCTTTAATTCCAGCATCTAAGTTTCCTCGTATATACCTAGGCGACTCTGGGTGCCTAATTGACATTTGGTTTACAAAATATACTTATATAGCCTCCGAAAGCAAATGGAGCCCATCGAATGGCAAAATCTGGTTGCTGCATGTCATTTCACCCTTTTTCCTTCCGGTCGTTTGAGCTTAAAACCGATTGTCATGGCGCCGATGACGAGGCAACTCTGACCGCAGGGTATTCCCGACAAAGGGAGCACTGAGTATTGCCGTCACGGGCTTCTTGCAGAAGGACCTGTTATTGATTGTCCGGCTGCACGTAAGGGTGCTGGCATCCTTTTTCCACAGTGAAACGGCGCTAGCCGGGTGCATTAACGTGATCAATTCTGTTCTCAGTGTCAGTGGTCGTATGGGGCCGCAACTTTGGCACACCGGCGCGGTGCGTGACGTCAGCGGTTGGGAGCCCAATGGGCCGGCTGAAAGCCCAACCGGCATCTATTCGCCAAACGAGCCGCGCGGTAGGCAATAAGCGGATAAGAAATCGCTGACCCGGTTGCTGCATTCGCCAAGGCAGCGGTGGATCCCAAAAGACTGAGTTTAGACACCGCTGAGATCCTGCGAAACGAAGATGCCCGTAGGCCGGGTAATAGGGCGTTGCCATGGATATACCCATCTTTTTAACCACCGCCGCTACTCGGAGTTTGGCGGCGATGAGCAGAGATTGATCATGACATCTATAAATCATTCAGTGACGCTCATAGAAAACGTCACGCGGTTTACCTGTAACGGGTGCGGAACTTGCTGCAAAGAACGTCTTATTCCTCTCAGCCTTCAAGAGGCCGAGCAATGGTTAAATCGCGGTGGTGACATCGCTGTCATACTCGAAGCTTTCGACACGTCAGTCTTCCCGTTGCCAGAGCACTACAACCACAGCGTGCGACGCGCGGTAGATGTAGCCAGTGGAGATGCACGTATTCAGGTGATAGCCATTTTTGCTGGTAACGCACTGACACAGTGTCCAAGTTTAGGGGAGGATAACCACTGCACAATCTATGAAGATCGACCGCTGGTCTGTCGAATCTACCCGATGGAAATCAATCCATTTATACCCCTGCGCCCCGAAGAAAAGGTCTGCCCCCCTGAAGTCTGGGAAGCGGGAGAAGTGTTATGTTCTGACCGTAGAGTTGACCCTGTCTTAGAGGGTCAGATTCAACGCTCCCGGCAGACTGATCGCGACGATGCCAGGGCTAAAGTTTTAGTATGCGCGGCGATGGGGATGAGTGTTGCCGCATGGAAAGGTAACGCTCTGGCTGTTTACTTAGCCGACCGTGCGCAGTTGCAACAGGCCATCAGTTTCGTTAGGGCGGGGGGGGATGTACCGGTAAATGTGTCTTGGAAAGTTCGTGTAGATGATGCTGACCTTCACACTCGTCTGCATGGGGTAGGTATTGAACTGGATCTTCGCACACAGACTGAATATATCTTTCACTCGATTTAATCGAAGAGCTTAGTGATTTGCCGGGTTTTTAGTCGGAGTGGATGATTGGTAAGCGTCCCGTCCCTCATTCAGACTTACATAAACGCCACTTATGAGGGTAATGCTGTTCACTTAAGCATTTGAGCTTGCGCCGGGCTTCCTAGAAAATCCGATGCCAGACCTCTGGCATCGGATTTTTTATGTCTGTTCAACAGGACCTGCTCGACCTCGGCGATCTTTTTAACTTTTGCGACCTGAGCACCTGCACCCAAAACATTCCCATAGAGTGGGTAGCGTCTGCGCTCGACCTCCCCAGTCAGGCGACCATTCGCCGGCGTCGCCTGCCCGCTGATCAGGTGCTGTGGCTAGTGCTCGGCATGGCGTTATTCCGTGACGAGCCCGTTCACGAGGTGGCCAGACGTTTGAACATCTGCGCCCAAGGCCTGGCCACTGACCATTTGCTGGCGCGCAGCGGTGTAACCGAAGCGCGTAAGCGACTCGGCGCCGATCCTGTTGAGTGGCTATTCCGTAAGACCGGCAACCATTGGGGCGCGGAGCGCTATGACGATGATACCTGGCATGATCTGCAGATTTTCGCAGTGGACGGTGCGCTTTTGCGCACCCCGGATACCGCCCTTTCCTGCGAGTGGTAAGCGGGAGGCCTGAGCCGAGCTCAGCGACGTCGGCTCCGGGCAATCCTGCGGCGTAAAAATCAAAATCGTACTTTGCAATCCACACCTGTCCTGAGGCACCGTAACGTGCTGATCAGCGACTCGTCGAACAGATAGGTATCAGCGCCGTTGACCATGGCGAACGGCGTATCGCCCAGGCCTTCTGTCAACGCCCTGGGTGTGGCCGCTCTGGCGAAAAGACAACATCGTGCTGACGCGCAGGTGTGGTTGACCCGAATGTCTGGCTAACGCACATCCACCGCCAGCGTGACCGCAGTCAACTCAGTGGAGCCGGTCAGTACTGGCTGGATTCGCCTCAATTGCCCGGGCAGTTACAAGCAATGTCCAAGATGGCCTTTATTTTTAAGTCGGAGGACTGAACGAAGGACGTTTTCTTACTTTCGCTGCCGAGTTTAACCAGAGCAGAATGGCTGCGAGAGAAGCGGTTATTATCAATGTAAGCCACATGATGACCAGCAGGGTGAAAGTGACACTGTTGTTTAACTCACGAAAAATGCCGAAGGCAAAAGCTGTGTACCAAGACACCCCCGAAACTGCACCGGATGCGAGAAATAAGGTAGCTCTTCTACGGGAAACCCCAAAGAGCAGGGGGCGACTCAAGTCGCGCAGTGCTTGTGGCAACACAAACGCGTGAATGATTATTCCATTGATGGTCAGGACGATCACCACAATTACCTTCGCCCAGAGTTTAGGATTCTCAAACTTTTCCGGTGACTCCAACGCGTAAAGAGCAAGGAAGCCAAGACCTGAAAGCCACAGGAGGCATAGTCCAAGAGTGACCGCGTTGCTGATGAAGTGAAAGGTGCGTCCGACTTCAACGGGGAGGCTACCCCTACGCATCCAACGCAAAATCCAGAGGTCCAGCATCGTCGCCCCGCCGAGACCGAAGCACATACCGAGCAGGTGCATCCCTACAAGGAGTGTCAGAACCTTCAACTGTGGGAGTGGATCAGGCAACGGAACGCTAAGCGCAAGTAAGCCGCCGAAAATCATGAGAGACGTTCGTGTTTTCATTTATTACAACCTTAGGCTAGCGTTCTTATTTGAACGCGTGCACAGTTTATTTTCTGGAGAATAAGGTCCTTGAATTCTCAATGTTATGGATGTGAGCGATTGCAGTGAAAGGAAGTTAAAGCTTGCTCCGGTAAAACTCCAATAAAGCTCAGGAAGGCACCGGTGCTTGAGCATCAATCAAACTCTGGCGCTTCAACTCCTCCCAAAAGGCTGCCGGAATACCGACCTTCATCGCCTGTACATTGGAAACTACCTGCCCCGGCGAACGCGCCCCCGGAATGATCGCGGACACTTGTGGATGTGCCGCTGCGAACTGCAAGGCGGCAGTATGAATGTCGATGCCATGTCGGCTGGCAACCGCCATGATTCGCGCGCGCTTTTCTACCGCTCCGGCAGGTAGATCCTGACTGAAGTTATATCGGCTGCGCCCTCCCAGAAATCCATCATTCAGGGGTGTTCCAATCACGACACTGGTGCCCTTACTGCTCAACGCCGGAAAGTTGCTGCGCAACGCATCGCCGTGGTCGAGGAGGGAATACTGGCAGGCAAGCAACACGATGTCGGGCGTCGGGTCAATACTGGCCAGTGCCTGAACCACGGCGTTCGGCGTATTGACGCCGAAGCCCCATGCCTTGATGAGCCCTTCATTCCGCATCTTTTCAAGCTCAACCATCGCCCCTGTGCGCGCAATTCGATACGCCGCTTCCCATCCGCCTTCCAGCTCGGTGTTATCTGGTGAGATGTCGTGGATAAAAACGATATCGATACGTGGTAGCCCCAGACGCTGCAGGCTGTCTTCCACGGAACGTCGCGTGCCTGCTGCGGTGTAGTCATATTGGTAGTTGAAAGGGGCTGGCGACTTCCAGATGGCATGGTCCGCGCGCAGGCCACCCGCAGCCGTCAATACGAGGCCGACCTTGGTGGAGATCACATAGTCGTCTGGATCTTTGTCATGCAGGAAGCGACCCAGACGATATTCACTCAAGCTAAACCCGTAGAACGGCGACGTGTCGTAAAACCTTACGCCCGCATCCCAAGCCGCCTGCAGAACCAAGCCCGCCTGCACGTCGCTGATCGGCGCAAAGATATTGCCGATCTGCGTCCCGCCCATGCCAAAGCGTTGAGGCGTCATGTATCTCATTGTCTGCGAGGGCGCATTGAGGGGCAGGTCGGCGCGCACGAGCCGGCCTTCAGTACGCATCACGCTTCCATGCTCTGTCAGCGAAGTGGGTGCTGGGGCAGCAGCCACCGAACTTGCGAAAGCCGATGCTGGCAGCAAAGCGGCTGTAACAGCACCAGCGACCGAGTAGGTAAGAAAATCTCGTCTGTCCATCCAAAACTTTCCTTTCGCGACTGAGGGGGCACGGCCTCATCGAAGCCGGTATTCGTACTGGAAGTTAGAACAACGAGGGGTGGCCGGGTGACCCTAATGCGCCATATTTTTTGCACAATCCTGCCGATGCACTTGTGCTGGTCACGCACTCTCAGCAAACTCAAGCATTCCGTATATAGGGGCGCATGTGATGACGAGCGGTTCCATCTCGCAGTTCCGTTTCAGCCATTTGCATTCCCTGGGTTTGCGCGAACCCGCTCAACCCAACGAACGCCTCTAGGCACTCAGACGGCTTATCGAAAAAGTCACTCTGCAGATTGGCTTGGCCGAGGCTTGCACGACGTCGATTCCAGGCTTGGCCTTTTATCGAGTGGCCGAACTAGGTACGCCCAAGTACTGCATTTATGAGCCTTGCGTGGCCATCATTCTGCAGGGCGCGAAGGAGATCGCGTTCGGCGAGCAAGCCTGTGAGTTCGGGCAAGGGGCGTTTTTTGTCACTTCGGTCGATATACCCACACTGGCTCGCGTTAACGCGGCTAGTGAACAAACCCCTTATTTATCAATTGTGTTGAAACTCGATTTTTCCATGCTCAACGAGGTGATCCTGACCCTGGAACCGCCAAAGCAGGAAATGGCTACTGAGGCGCGGGGCTTCGTATCCGGTATGGCGACGAGTGAGCTGCTCGACGCGTTCACCCGACTCTCCACGCTGATCGAGCGGCCACTTGAAGCAGGCCTGATGTCGGGCCTTATCAAGCGGGAGATATACGGTAGGCTGCTGCTCAGTGAAGCGGGGCATTTGTTGCGCAGCGTCACTCGCGATGGTTACCGAGACAAGGGCATCGTGAGAGCCATTGAGTGGTTAAAATATCACTACGACAAGCCGCTGCACGTGGCCGACCTCGCCGAACGATCAGGAATGGCCAGCTCTACCCTGCATCACCGGTTTCGCAAGTTGACAGGCACCAGCCCCATTCAGTATCAAAAATCGTTGCGGCTGCAAGCCGCGCGCAGCCTGATGTTGACCGATAGGCTAGACGTGAACACCGCCGCGTTGCGGGTCGGCTATGAAAGCGTCGCCCAGTTCAGCCGCGAATATGCCCGACGTTTCGGAGCCCCACCCTCCAGAGACATCAAGCATGCACGGGAAAATGGTGGGCGGCTCGACTAACCGCACTAATGTTTCCACGGTCGGCCGTGTTAAGGCCACTCAACACCTGCGAAAATTAGGATTGCGTTGCAGTGGGCCCAGGCATTTACAAGCAGGCACTTTCTCCGTTGATCGAGGCGCGATGATATTGCCTGTTGGCGACGGCTGCGACGCCATAGGGGCACCAATCGTGCCCACGGCTGCAGCCCATGCCTTTGCGCGTAGCCGCGCTCCGTGCAACGAAATAGGAAACTGAGGAACGGCAGTTAGGGGGGCAACTTCATCCCGTCTACCCATACAACCGCTGCTCAATCTCTTCGAGCGTGCTGCCTCGTGTCTCCGGTACCCACACTGCAACGAAGGTCAGAGACAGAAGTCCTGCTCCCACGAATACAAAGAAGGTTTGGCCGATCCCGATCGTTGCAACCAAGGATGGGAAGAACATGCCGATCATCACGTTGGTCAACCAGAAGGCTGCGATCGCCATGCCCATGCATCCGCCACGGATGCGCATTGGGAAAATTTCTGCCAAAAGCACCCAGAAAGCAGGCCCGATCAGCCCTTGCATGGAGGCCAAGAACATCGCCATGGCGCCGAGAATGAGCATGGCGCGGGTGACGGAGGGGTCGACAAAAACTGAAACCAGGCCAATCAACAGCAAAGACAATGTGGTGCCGGTGAAGCCGAGCAACATCATTGGGCGACGCCCCACGCGGTCCAGCAGAGCAATACCCACGAACGTTGCGCCAATCGAGATAATGCCGTTTACGACATTGGCGATCAGTGCGCTACGTTGTTCCAGGCCTGCTTCTGTGAGGATCTGGGTGCCGAAGTACATGATTGAATTGACTCCGGTCAGCTGCGACGTAACAGCGATACCGATGCCAATCAAAAAGATTCGTCGTGCGCCCTTTTGAGACAGATCGCGCCAGCCACCTTTTTTAATGAATCGCTCGTTGCTGATCTGCTGAGTGATGGCCTCCATCTCAGCCTTGGCGTAGTACTCCTCCCGCACCAGTTTCAGTACCTCCAGGCCCTCTCTGAAGCGCCCTTTGGTGGCTAGCCAGCGCGGGCTTTCCGGCATGTAGAGCATACCCAACCAGAGTGCCACGGCTGGCAGGGTTGCCAAGGCAAGCATCCATCTCCAAACACCATCGAGATCGCTGAACAAATTGCCCAGTGTGGCGTTAGTGGTGAAGGCCAGGAATTGCCCGGTGACGATCATCAGCTCGTTGCGAGTGATGATGCGACCGCGGATGCTGGATGGGGCCATTTCCGCAAGATACGCCGGCACGACGACCGATGCGCCGCCCACCGCTAACCCCAGCGTGAAGCGGGCGGCCACCATGACGTTGAGGGTGGGCGCCAGCGCACAAGCCAACGCGCCAAGAAAAAACACTACGGCGAGGAAAAGAATGATACGGCGGCGACCCTTGAGGTCCGATAGGCGACCGCTGCACAGCGCCCCCATCATTGCGCCGATCAATAGGGCGCTGGCGACCAAGCCCTCCGTAAATGGCGTCAGGCCCAGGTCATCCTTCATATAGAGCAGGGCGCCATTGATGACGCCCGTATCGAAGCCGAACAGCAGGCCGCCAAACGTGGCAATCCAAGTCACTTTTTGCAGGTAGCGCTGTGCCTGGCGTTTTTCAGGACTTACATAGGCGGCTGAAGTGTCTGCCGTATTTCCGTAGGAATTAATTGTCATTGTGATATTCCTGACTGAAACTTATGGGGATGCTCACTCGCCATTGCGGTGAGCGATTTAATATGGAATTACATTGGTTTTTTCTCGTGGTGCGATTCAGATGGACTGGGGTTTGAAATCGCTGGCGGCAACCGGCATGACGCTCTTTAGCAGTCTTACGGACTTTTCCAAGCCCTCGAGGCTGTTGAGTAAAACGTCCTCATGCTCAATCGATAGCCAGCCATCGTAGCCAGCCATCTTCAAGCGGTAGCAGAATTGCCGCCACCATTGCTCACCGTGGCCGAATCCAAGCGTGATGTAGGACCAGCTTCGGGATGAGATATCCATCAATGAGCCATTTTCCAGGAGTGAATCCACGGCCTGGACTGGCGCGTTAAGCAAAGTATCTTTGGCGTGCACATGGTAAATGGCGTCGCCCAGTGCCTCGGCGGCGACCAGCGGGTCAGCGCCCATCCAGAACAGATGCGAGGGATCCAGGTTGGCGCCTATCACCGGTCCGATCGCATTGCGTAGTTTCAGCAGCGAACGGACGTTGTAGACGCACTGGTTACCGTGCAATTCCAAAGCGATACGCTCCACACCGTTCTCCTTGGCCAGATCAGCGATCTCGCTCCAGAAGGGCAGCAGGCGTTCTTCCCATTGATAGCGCAGCATTGTCTGGGTTTCGGGAGGCCATGAGGCAACCACCCAGTTCGGCATCCTGTCGCCGGCCCGACCCTCTGGTAAGCCGGACATGGTGCAAACGGTCTTGACTCCCAGTTCACCGGCTACGCGTATCGTGTCCTTGAGACACTGGCCTTGCTCGGGCTGCGTGGGATGCAAAGGGTTGCCGTTGGCGTTCAGGGAAATGATTTCCAGGCCGTGCTCCTGGAAGCTGCGTTTGAGTGCCTGGCGTTCCCCGGCGCTGGCGAGCATCTGCGCCAAGTTAAAGTGCGGCGCGGTCGACCATCCGCCGGTGTTGATCTCCAGGCCCGACACTTCCAGGCGTTCAGCCTGCTTGAGCATCTCCTGCAATGGCAGGTTACCGAGGCTGTCGGTGACGAATCCCAGCTTCATGACGTAGCTCCTTCTCGCGATCGGTAGAGGGGCGGTACTTCCAGCGTTGGCAAAACTACCCGGCGACGCTGATTGAGTGCCTCGATACCGGCTTGGGCGACGATGGCTGCGCAATAGCCGTCCCAGGCATTCGCGGCATGGACAGGGAATACGCCTGTGTTGATGAACTCCACGAATGCTTTGTTCTGCAGGCGGTAGGCGTCGGCGAAACGCGGCCGCCAATCGGCAGCGTACCGTTCAAAGCCTTGAAGACGGGTATTGAAACGAGCATGTACGGGAGTGGCCAGTTGCACGGAACCCAGCTCGCCCACGAGCTCGCCACGCACGTCGTACCCGTAATGGGCGTTGTTGTTGATTTCGATGTTCACCAGATGGCCTTCCCGGGTTTCCAGCACCATGAATACCGGAGCACCGGCGCCATCCTCAGACGTGCGGGTAGGTTGGAACACTGAAATGGCAACGTATTCAGTGTCGAGCACATGACGGGCCACATCGAACTCATGAGGCGCGGAGTTACTGATCGCCATTTGCCCGCTGAAGTTGGCGGGAGCTTCTACGTTGCGATGGAAATTGTGCATCATCACGGCCCGACCTATCACGCCGTCGCCCAAGGCACTTTTCATTTCCCTGTACGACGGGTCAAACCGGCGCATGAAGCCCAGTTGCACGAATTGGCGACCCCGGGAGGCCTCTTTGTCGATGACCGCCAGGCACTGGTTCGGGCTTTGAGACAGCGGCTTTTCACACAGTGCAGGTTTCCCAGCCTCGATGGCTGCCATGGTCAGGATCGCATGGGTTTCGTCCGGGCTGGCGATGATGATTGCATCGACATCGGACCTTGAAAGTGTGAACAGTGGATCAGTGGAAACGTCAGCGGCGCCATAACGGTCAGCTATCAGCTTCGCTCGCTCTGGCGACGCATCACACACCACATGCAACGTGGCTCCCGGAAGGTCCTGGGCAATGATGCGGGCGTGATCTTCCCCCATAATCCCTGCGCCGATAACGGCGATTCGTATGCTCATATTCAACTACCTATCAATGGGCGAAAGTCATCAACGCGGCGTCGAACTCGCGAGCGTGTTGATTGAGAAAGGCGGTGCACAATGGGGCAAAAGCGGCGTAGCCGCGGCGGTCGAAATCAACCGATGGGGACGAGTTACTCATGGGGCGATCCTGGCGGTTTGTTGTGTTTGTTATGCCTCGATTATTAGCACCGAAAAAGCAATCATCAAGCAGCGCCATAGGCGGTTTATGATGTAAAACACCTCAAATACGAAGATGCTTTCATGCCTGTCATTGCTCTTGAAACAATTATTAGCAATGCGTATATGGTGTAAATAACATCAAAAAAGGGCTGGCTATATGACCATGCAAACATCGGCGCGTTTATGGAAGGGGCCCACTGTTCAACAGGTCGCCAAGGTGGCCAGGGTCGGGGTAGCGACCGTTGATCGTGTGCTGAATAACCGTCCTGGCGTACGGGAAAACACCCGTCTGAAAGTGCTGGCGGCGCTGGATAAGCTAAAGAAAGATTTGGCTGACGGCATGGCAACTTTGCAGATCAAGCTATTTTGCGATTCGGGTGAAACCTTCAATGCTACGTTGGCCGGTGCCGAGGCGTTGGTGAACGCTTCGACACCTGGCGTCGTCGTGCATGGCTACTATGTACCGACTAACCAGGTCGATCCCGCCACTTTTGCTGATCAGGTTCAGGCTGAGGGCGCCTCAGCGGATGGTGTGATCGTCGTATCGCGCGAGCACCCGGCGATCAACCGAGCGATTCGCAAACTGTGCAGCCTGGATATCCCCGTCGTGTGCCTGACCACCGACCTGCCTAACTCCGGGCGTAGTGCTTACGTTGGCAATGATCAATATGCGGCGGGCAGTGTCGCCGGATTGCTGATCGGCAATGCTTTACCAAAAAAGGCCGCGAAAATCCTGCTGGTGACCAGTGTGCCGTTTCGCTGTCAGCAGGAGCGGGAAATGGGGTTTCGCAGGGTGCTCCGTTCCGAGTTTCCGTATCTGAAAATCGACGAACGAGTGATGTCCGACGATCGCCCTCAGACCACGACTGAACAATTGACGCGCTATTTTTCCAAGCACAACTATCCCGCAGCCATCTACAACGTGGCCGGCGCCAATCGGGGTGTTGCTCAGGCCATAGAGACTATTGCGGCTGAGGATCGGCCTATTTTTGTCGGTCATGAGCTGACGGTTCATACGCGGGCGATGCTTGAGTCCGGCGTCATGGATTATGTTATCTCTCATGATTTCGTTGGCGAGACTGCCGCAGCGGTGCGCTGGATACGAGGAGCGATTGAGGGAGCGGTGACAACGCCACCTTCAACACAGATCTTGATTCACACCCGATACAACTGTGGTGCGTAAGATCACGTTGCGGTCGCTATCTCATTTTTTACTGTTTGAATTAGGAATTCGCCTGTCAACGGCGCCAGCATCAGTTCGCTTGCAATGCTCAATCATCAAATCGCACACGATTCTGGCGGGAAGCCCAACCTCTTAATTCCACTGGTTATCAAGACCCTTGCTATTCGGTATGCCTGGTCGCGAGTGCTGCCGAGGCAGCTGTTACGTCGTTAAGATTGGCTTGCTGTGCTACGCAAGCATCGACATGGTATTGCCGCGCTGCATCGACAGCGTCGCAACCATCTTTACCGCTCGGTATTCGACAGCAACCGGCATGGAGGCTACAAATCTGCTTGATTGTCCACGGAGACCTCCATTAAATGCTATGAAGCTTAAGGCTCCTGGACAATATGTCTTTCGGTATGTCGAGATGTCCGGCTGAAAAAAAAACGGCCAACTATTCGCTCAGCGAGCAAAGTGTGATTGCCGGAAGCCAAGCTGCAGCGCCTCAAGTTCGGCTTTGATACCGGCGATATCTGAAAAAAAGTCTGGAGAATGAGTACCTGCATCAGGATTCGAGTCTCAACCAAAGAGGATTGCCCCATAGCTTGAATAGCTGTCTTTAGGGCAATCCCCCCACAGTAGACCTTTGGGGTTATTTAAACCTTGAACTGATCCATGAGTTTCATTTGCTGGCTGGCCAATGCATTGAGCTGGCTACTTATAGCCGCCGACTCGGTAGCCTGCCCGGTGAGGGTTTCGGTTACAGTACGGATCGCCGAGACGTTGCGATTGACCTCTTCGGCTACTGCGCTCTGCTCCTCCGCAGCGCTGGCGATCTGCAGGTTCATGTCGCTGATCACTGTCACGGCGTCGCTGATCTTGCTCAGTGCTTTCACCGCTTCATGGATCTGCCCGGCATTGCTTTGGGCCTGTTGCTGGCTCGAGTGCATGGTCGCCACCACGCCACGGGTGCCGCTCTGGATACGCTCAATCACTACACGAATTTCTTCCACCGAGTCCTGCGTGCGTTTGGCCAGGTTACGCACCTCATCGGCTACCACCGCAAAGCCGCGTCCGCTTTCCCCCGCACGTGCCGCTTCGATCGCCGCGTTCAGCGCCAACAAGTTGGTTTGTTCGGCAATGCTGCGGATCACCTCAAGTACTGATCCGATCTGTTCGCTATTAAGGGCCAATTCCTCGACTTCACCGACTGCCTTGCTGACTTCCTGGGCAAGCGAGGTGATATCGCGGGTGCTTTGTTCGATGATCGACATGCCTTCGCGTGCCGACTGATCCGCGCCGCGTGCCGCGCTGGCAGCATTGGAAGCGCTGTTAGCGACGTCGTGTGCGGTGGCGCTCATTTCATTGGACGCGGTAGCCACCTGGTCTATCTCGCGAAATTGCACCTGCATGCCTTCGCTGGTCTGGCGCGCAATGGCCGAAGACTGATCAGCCGTACCGCGAGCTTCGGTGATGCTTTGCTTGACCTGCGCGATGGTAGGTTGCAGTTTGTCGAGGAAGCGATTGAACCAGTTCACGAGTTCGCCCAGTTCATCCTTTTTGGTGTAGGCCAAGCGCTGGGTGAGGTCGCCGTCGCCGCTGGAGATGTCCTTTAGCATGGCGGCTACGCTGTTGATCGGACGGGTCACGCCCGTGGCGGTGAGCCAGATCAGAAGCAGTCCGAGCAGCCCTGCGGCGGCGGCTACAAGTAGCGCTTTGAGGGTGCCGCTGGCTTGAGCTTCATCGAGCACGGCTTGAAGTTTTATGCTGTCGGAAAGCATCTCGTGTTTGGGCAGTTTGATCACTACGCCCCAGGCTTTGGCATCGGCAATGGGCTTGACTGGGTAAATCGCGCTGACGGTGTCGCCCTGTTCGCGGTTGACGTAGCTGCCACTGGCGAGCAGTTGCACGATCTCCTTGCCTTGTTCGCCGATGATGTCGATCAGGTTTTTCCCAACCTTGGCTGGCTCGCCACTGTAGGCTGCAATAAGGCCCTTGCTGGAAATTATCTCCAGATGCGCCGCACCCTCGAACAACTCTTTTTGCGCGGTGTCCGCGCTGGCTTGCAGGGTGTTGAGGGCAATATCAACACCTACCGCCCCGATGATTTTACCATCCATGATCAATGGCAACGAGACGGTGGTCATAAGTACCGGTGTGCCGCTGACCGAGTCTTCATATGGATCTAGTAAGCAGGTGCTTTGGGTATCACGTGGGCAGGTGTACCAAATGTTGTAGGGCGTACCGCTGAGGTTGGGCGTGGTATTGTTCAGGTCTTCATCGGGTATGATGGTGTTAGAAGCTTTACCATCCACCCGATTCCAGTAACTGGCGAAGCGGCCTTTGTCGTTGGACGCGCGGGCGTTGTCGTTAACGAACCCGCTGTCGTTGCCGTCCAGGCCATTGGGTTCAAACACCAGCCATATGCCGAGCATTTTGTTGTTGCGTTCAAAGGTATTTTTCAAGCTCTGATTGAGCTCTTCACGCAAGGCGCCGGCGCCCAGAGAGCGCTTGGTTGCCAGATTTTGCAAGTCTCTGACCAGATCGGCGGTGGCCATGGTCACGGTAAGATTTTCGCCAATGGTTTTCTGCAGCAGTAAGGCTTGCTCCGCAGCTTTGGCTCCCAGCAAGTTTTGCACGTTGCTGGTGAGCATTCGCGAGCTTGAGTCGCCGACCAGCCTGTTGTTCTGATTGGCTTCGTGGAGGTTGATGCTGATGATCAACGCTATTACGCCCAATAGACATAACCCGGACAGCAGTACGATTTTCAAGCGTATCGATAGGGTGTCGAACATAAGATCACTCACTGATGGATGTGTGGAAATGCATGCACGGCAAGGCCGAGTCCATTCGCCCCTTGTGACCTACATCGGCGCAATCAGTTAATTTCTGAAAGGTAAGCGATGAACGGTAGTAACAGCTTCAACAAGCGTGGAAGGGGCGTGCAAGTCGTTTGGGTAGTGCTCAAATCCTCAGTTTACCCAAGCTCATCCCGGCACTTACGAGAGGGCCGGTGCGATAGCAAGCGCGCCTGGCTGGCGAGTTAGAGCACCGTGATGGCCTCCCGCAGAGACCGACACGTTGCCACTGTGGTCCGGGTTGGGCGTGGTAGGTTCATGGGCGTCCTCGCGCGAAAACAAGGCCACCCTCTCAAACCGGTTCATCGATCACAGTAGGAAATAGGTTTTCCATAAATTTTGTTTTTCTGATCATGCTCTCCAGAGGTTCCGCGGAGCTGGAGCTGGCGTGTTATCGCCAGAGCAGGATTGACCCAGTTACCGAAACTTCACTGACCTAGGCTACTAACTCGGGGAACATTACCAATGCTGGACTTTTGCAGATTGGTGTCGGGTCAGTGTGGCATCGGCCATTGGGTCAATTCGGCGTCAGCGCCAACAGTTCAGGCGCTCGGTGTCAGCATCAATTTAACGGGGAGTAGGTGTCCGGTTTGGCAGGGGCAAGTCCTGTACCGAAGCCCCCAGCGGAAGTAGCTGGAGTGACGATACTCTTCTAAACGCTCGAAGAGTACGCAGTGCTTGTCAGCGAGGTGCTAAATAGTCAAGAGTCAAAGGCTCATGGTTTCAGATAGCGCATATGGTTTTCTTTAGGCACGGCGCCTGTTTTCTGTTTTTTGCAACTTCAGAGTAAGTGAACAGCTAGAGTTGCTTTTCTGTTGGGCGGTAGTTGGTGAAGATACAATATGCGGATGAAGGTCCCTGACGTTAAAAAATAGTTATCTCTGGAGCTATTATTCTAATTAGTTAACCTATATTTCTTGTTAGGGGCAGCTTGC
>NZ_CAXAQM010000049.1:0-35375 GCF_963970525.1 Pseudomonas sp. EA_65y_Pfl1_P113 | reverse complement strand
AGAAATGCACATCCTTACCCTGAGGATCGCTTCGCGTCACATACCCGAGGCAGGAGCCGTATGCGGTAGTTCCGCACGTACGGATCTGTGCGGGGGGCGGCAGGTAATTGCCGTCCCTACCGCGACCCGAGCGACAACCTGAAACAGTTGTGAGAAATATCCGAGAATCTGGGGCGCAGTGCCAGCTCCCACATTTTGACTTTCATTGCTCTTTGGGAGTTATGTGAGTCCCAACAAAAAATGCGCCCCTCGGGGCGCATTTTTTTGTGGTCAGCTATCGCCTATTCAGGCAATCGCGTTCCAAGCCCGATCACCGTTCTCGTCTTTAATACGAGTCGGCAACCCCATCACGTCCAGCGCTTTCAGGAACGGCTCAGCGGGCAGTTCCTCGACGTTGGCCATGTGCTTCACATCCCACTCACCGCGCGCTACCAGCAGCGCAGCGGCTACGGGGGGAACGCCTGCGGTGTACGAGATGCCCTGGCTGTCTGTCTCGGCAAAGGCTTCTTCATGGCACGCCACGTTGTAGATGAACATCTCACGCGGCTGGCCGTCCTTGGTGCCTTTGACCAGGTCGCCGATGCAGGTCTTGCCGGTGTAGCCCGGCGCGAGCGAAGACGGGTCGGGCAGTACGGCCTTGACCAGTTTCAGCGGCACGACTTCCAGGCCTTCGGCGGTGGTGACCGGCTTCTCGGAGAGCAGGCCGAGGTTTTTCAGTACGGTGAACACGTTGATGTAGTGTTCGCCGAAGCTCATCCAGAAGCGCACGTTGGGCACGTCGAGGTTTTTCGACAGTGAGTGCACTTCATCGTGGCCGGTGAGGTAAAGGTTCTGCGAACCGACGACCGGCAGGTCGTCGGTGCGTTTGACTTCGAACATGGTGTTGCTGGTCCACTGGCTGTTCTGCCAGCTCCATACCTGTCCGGTGAACTCGCGGAAGTTGATTTCCGGGTCGAAGTTGGTGGCGAAGTATTTGCCATGGGAGCCGGCATTGACGTCGAGGATGTCGATCGAGTCAATGCGGTCGAAATGCTGTTGCTGCGCCAGCGCGGCGTACGCGTTGACGACACCTGGGTCGAAGCCCACGCCAAGGATGGCGGTGATGTTCTTCTGTTTGCACTCTTCCAGGTGGTTCCATTCGTAGTTGCCGTACCACGGCGGGGTCTCGCAGACCTTGCCCGGCTCTTCGTGGATCGCGGTGTCGAGGTACGCAACGCCCGTGTCGATGCAGGCACGCAGTACCGACATGTTGAGGAACGCGGAACCCACGTTGATGACGATCTGCGATTCGGTCTCGCGGATCAGGGCCTTGGTCGCTTCCACGTCCAGGGCGTTCAGCGCGAAGGCCTGGATGTCGGCGGGAACCTTGAGGCTACCCTTGGCCTTGACGCTGTCGATGATGGCCTGGCATTTGGAGATGTTGCGCGACGCGATAGCAATACGACCGAGTTCGTCGTTGTGCTGCGCGCACTTGTGGGCCACCACCTTGGCGACACCTCCTGCACCAATGATAAGAACGTTCTTTTTCAATTGCTTTATCTCTCCTTTATCCGCCAGCTTACGAAAGGCTGGACAGGTAGTCGTCGTAACCAAATTCACGAACCACTTCGACTGTACCGTCGAGTTGTTTCACTACGATGGACGGCATTTTCAGGCCGTTGAACCAGTTTTTCTTGACCATGGTGTAGCCCGCGGTGTCGATGAACGACAGCCGATCGCCGATGGCCAGCGGACGATCAAATTGATACTCGCCGAAGATGTCCCCGGCCAGGCAGGATTTGCCGCACACCATGACGGTGTGTTCACCCTCGCTCGGTGCCAGCTTGGCGTTGAGGCGATAGATCAGCAGGTCCAGCAGGTGGGCTTCGATGGAGCTGTCTACCACGGCGAGGTTTTTGCCGTTGTAGAGAGTGTCGAGCACGGTGACTTCGAGGGAGGCGCTGTTGGTGATTGCCGCTTCGCCCGGTTCCAGGTAGACCTGCACGCCGTACTTCTCGGAGAACGCCTTCAAGCGCGCGCAGAACGCGTCCACGGCATAGTCTTCGCCGGTGAAATGGATGCCGCCGCCAAGGCTGACCCACTCGACCTTGTGCAGCAGCGCGCCGAAGCGTTCTTCGATGGTGCCGAGCATTTTGTCGAACAGGCTGAAATCGCCGTTCTCGCAGTTGTTGTGGAACATGAAGCCGGAGATCTGATCAATGACGCCGTCGATCTTCACCGGGTCCCATTCGCCGAGGCGGCTAAACGGGCGCGCCGGGTCGGCCAGGAGGTAGTCGGAGCTGCTCACCTGCGGGTTCACGCGCAGGCCACGGGTCTTGCCTTCGGAACGTTCGGCAAAGCGCTGCAGCTGGCTGATCGAGTTGAAGATGATCTTGTCGCAGTTGTCCAGCATCTCTTCGATTTCATCGTCGGCCCAGGCCACACTGTAGGCGTGCGCTTCACCTTCGAATTTCTGGCGGCCGAGCTTCAATTCATACAGCGACGACGAGGTGGTGCCGTCCATGTACTGCTGCATCAGGTCGAACACCGACCAGGTGGCAAAGCACTTGAGCGCCAGCAACGCCTTGGCGCCGGACTGCTCGCGCACATAAGCAATCTTCTGCATGTTGACCAGAAGTTTCTGTTTATCGATGAGGTAGTACGGCGTTTTGATCATTTTTGAGAGCCTGCGGCGGTGCCTGCCAAAAAAGGACACGCATTGTGCCCGCACTTGGATCAGATCGAAAGGTTAGTGGGCGGAATTTGCTGCCCTTGGTTTTCAATAATACCTGGGGAGTATGACCATCTATGGGCATACCCCACATTTTGATCTGTGTATAGCAAGTCAGGTGCCATCAAACTGTCATCTCCTTACCGCCGGAATGCCACATTCTCCCGGTACTGTCCTCGCCAATGAGATCGATCTCAAGCGAGTAACCATGACTGACCTGAAAGACGTCGCACGGCTGGCTGGCGTATCCCGCGCCACCGCCGCCCGCACTTTTGCTTCCCCCGACCAGGTGCGCCCGGCGACGCGTGAGCAGGTGTTTGCCGCCGCCCGCGAGCTGGGCTTTCGTCCTAATCTGCTGGGTCGCCAATTGCGCCTGCAAACCACCCAGTTGATCGGTGTGGTGGTGCCCAACCTGCTCAACCCGGTGTTCGCTGAACAGTTCCAGGCCATGGAGCGCGCGGCACGTTCGCGCGGCTACAGCCTGTTGCTGGCGACCACCGACTACAGCAGCGAACGCGAAAGCATTGTGGTGGAAGAGTTGCTCCGCCAGCGCGTCGACGGCCTGGTGCTGACGGTCACAGATGCCGAAAGCAACGTCGTGCTCAGCAGCCTGAACACCGAGAAAACCCCGTTCGTATTGGCCTATCACCAACCGAGCAACCCCAATTACAGCGCGGTGTCGGTCGACAACCGGGCCGGCATGGCCATGGCCACGCGGTATTTACTCGAAGCCGGGCACCGGCGCATCAGCATGGTCGCCGGCCCCGCGTTGCAATCGGACCGCGCTCGCCTGCGCTATGCCGGCTACTGCGATGCCATGCAGGAATACGGCCTCAAGAGCCGTCCGGTGATCGAAATGCCGGCCCACACCCAGGCTGAATTCGCCGCCATCGAACCTTTCCTCCACGGCGACGATGCACCCACCGCCTTGGTGTGCTCCAACGATTTCCTGGCGATCAGCCTGATCGCCGAACTGCGTCGCAACGCCTGGAACGTGCCCCAACAGCTTTCGGTGATGGGCTTCGACGGCATCAGCCTCGGCACCCAGATGCACCCGACCCTGTGCAGCGTGGTGCAGCCCATTGCGCTGTTGGCCAGCACCGTGATTGACCAACTGCTGGCGCAAATCGTCGGCAATGCTCCGACGTCCCATTGCCTGCCTTGCCATATCCGGCCTGGCGAAAGTACTCAACCCTACGAGGAGACCCTTGATGCGCGCACTCAGTAAAACCCTGGCAGCCCTGTTGCTGTGCGGTGCGGCCAGCGTGGCCCAGTCCGCCGAAACCGCGATCTGCTACAACTGCCCGCCGGACTGGGCCGATTGGGGCACCCAGCTCAAGGCCATCGCCGCCAGCACCGGCGTGCAGGTGCCGCTGGACAACAAGAACTCCGGCCAGTCCTTGGCGCAGTTGGTAGCCGAAAAAGCCGCACCGGTCGCCGATGTCGTCTACTACGGCGTGACCTTCGGCCTGCAGGCGCAAAAAGCCGGTGTGGTCGACACCTACAAACCCAAGGCCTGGGAGCAGATCCCCGCTGGCCTGAAAGACCCGGCCGGGCATTGGTTCGCGATCCACTCCGGCACCTTGGGCATCATGGTCAATGTCGACGCGCTCGGTGGTTTGCCGGTGCCGCAAAGCTGGGCTGACCTGCTCAAACCGGAATACAAAGGCATGGTCGGTTACCTTGACCCGTCCAGTGCTTTCGTCGGCTACGTGTCGGCAGTGGCGATCAACCGCGCCATGGGCGGCGACCTGGACAACTTTGCCCCGGCCATCGATTACTTCCAGAAACTCGCGAAAAACGCCCCCATCGTGCCCAAGCAAACCGCCTATGCGCGGGTGCTGTCCGGCGAATTGCCGATCCTGGTGGACTACGACTTCAACGCCTACCGCGCGCGCTACAAAGACAACGCCAACGTCGCCTTCGTGATTCCGAAAGAAGGCAGCATCAGCGTGCCCTACGTGATGAGCCTGGTCGCCAATGCACCACACCGCGCCAATGCCGAAAAAGTCCTCGACTTCGTGCTGTCGGACGAAGGCCAGGCGCTTTGGGCCAAGGCTTACTTGCGCCCGGTGCGGCCAATGAAAATGCCGGCTGACGTGGCCGCGCAGTTCCTCCCGGACAGCGACTACGCCCGTGCCGGTGTGGTGGACTACGAAAAAATGGCCGCTGTGCAGGAAGCCTTCGCTGCCCGATACCTTAACGAGGTCAAGTAAGTGGCCGCATCGGCAAGACATGCAGCCTGGGCGCTGGCCCCGGCTTTTGCAGTACTGCTCGCGTTCTGGTTGTTGCCGCTGGCACACCTGATGATGCTTGGCGCCGAGAGCCGCGACAGCAGTGGCAGCGGCTATTGGCAGGTGCTCAGCAGCGCGCAGTACCTGGGCAGCCTTGGGCAAACCCTGATCCTGGCGGTGCTGGTGACGTTGGTCGCGTTAGTGATCGGCGGCATCAGCGGCGTATTCCTCGCCCGACAGCAGTTCTTCGGGCGCTCGGCGCTGGTGGCGTTGCTCACTTTTCCTTTGGCCTTTCCCGGCGTGGTGGTGGGCTTTCTGGTGATTCTGTTAGCAGGGCGCCAAGGTCTGTTTGCCGCCCTGGGCCTGCAACTGGCCGGTGAACGTTGGATCTTCGCCTACTCGTTGGCGGGGCTGTTTGTGGGCTACCTGTACTTCTCGATTCCGCGAGTAATTCTCACGGTAATGGCCGCCTGCGAAAGCCTCGACCGCAGCCTGGAGGAGGCCGCGCATTCACTGGGCGCAGGGCACTGGCGCGTGGTCTGCGACGTGATCGTGCCCGGTTTGGCACCCGCGTTGGCGTCCTGTGGGGCGATCTGCTTTGCCACGTCCATGGGCGCTTTCGGCACCGCCTTTACCTTAGGCACGCGGCTCAATGTCACCCCGGTGGCGATCTACAATGTATTCACCAACTACGCCAATTTTGCCGTCGCCGCTGCGCTGTCGGTGGTACTCGGTGCGGTGACCTGGGCGGTGTTGCTGCTCACGCGACGCCTGGTGAAAAACGCGGGGACTGTGCTGTGAAACGCTCATCGCTGTTTGTGATTCAACTGCTGTTCACCCTGCTGGTGTGCGCCTTCATGCTGGTGCCGGTGCTGATGTCGTTGCTGGCCGGGCTGACCCGCAACTTTTTCGTGGGTGTGTCCAGTGGCTTGACCTTCGATTGGGTTATTCAGGTGTGGCAGGCCTATTCGCCGACTGTGTGGCTGTCGCTGCAGTTGGCCTTGGCCTGCGCGGTGTGCGTCTGTGTCATCGGTGTGCCGGCAGCCTACGCCTTGGTGCGCATGAACAACCGCTTCAGCCGCGCCTTCGAAGAGTTGATGGTGCTGCCGGTGGCCATGCCCGGCCTGGCGAGTGCGCTGGCCTTGCTGCTGACCTACGGCCAGTTCGGCAGCTTTCGCAGCAGTTGGCTGTTCATCCTCGTCGGCCATGTGCTGTTCACTTTGCCGTTCCTGGTACGCCCGGTGATGGCGGTGATGCAGCGTCAGCAATTGCCGGTGCTGGAGGAGGCGGCGGCCAGCCTAGGTGCGGGGCCGATCAAGCGCTTTTTCAGCGTGGTGGTGCCCAACTGCCGGGCGGGGATTCTGGCGGGTGTGCTGATGGTGGTCACCTTGTCCCTGGGTGAATTCAACCTGACCTGGATGCTGCACACGCCGATGACCAAAACCTTGCCCGTCGGCCTGGCCGACAGCTACGCCTCGGCGCGTCTGGAAATCGCCAGCGCCTACACCCTTATCTTTTTGCTGATGATCGTGCCGCTGCTGATTGCACTGCAGGCCATCAGTGCCCGTTTGTCCCGTGGAGAGCGTCGATGACCGCTATCACTATCTGCCTGCAAGGTTGTCGCAAGGCGTTCGCCGATGGCACCGTGGCCGTGCATGACTTGAACCTGACCGTCGAAGGCGGCGAAACCCTGGCGATCCTTGGCCCGTCCGGCTGTGGCAAAACCACCACGCTGCGCCTGATTGCCGGCTTGGAGCGCCCGGATGTGGGCCAGGTGTTTTTCGGTGACCAGAACGTGACCCGCCTGCCCATCGAGCGGCGCGATGTGGGTATGGTGTTTCAGAACTATGCGCTGTTTCCCAACTTGGATGTGGCGGGCAATATCGTCTACGGCCTGAAAATTCGCGGCATGTCGGCACCGGAGCGCAACAAGCGTTGTGACGAACTGCTGGAACTGGTGGGTTTGCAGAACCACGGCAAGCGTAGCATCCATGAACTCTCCGGCGGTCAGCGTCAGCGCGTGGCCTTGGCCCGTGCGTTGGCGCCGCGCCCCAAGGTTTTATTGCTGGATGAACCTCTGGCGGCGCTGGACGCGCAACTGCGCGAACGCCTGCGCAGCGAGTTGAATGAACTGCTGCGCGGGCTCGGCATTACGTCGGTGTTCGTCACCCACGACCAGGGTGAAGCCATGGCGCTGGGCGATCGCATCCTGGTGATGGAACACGGTCGCGTCGCCCAGTTGGCCAGCCCACGGGACATCTACCAGAAACCGGCCAACGCCTTCGTCGCGGGTTTTGTCGGCAACCTCAATGCGTTCGCGGTGATTGAACCGTCGGCCCATGGCTTGAAAGTCTGCGGCGGCGAGTTGCCGTGGCACGAAGCCAACCTGCCGGGCACGGTCTACTGCCGCCCCGAACACCTGCGGGTGATGGAGGGCGAGGGGCACCTGCACGGCCATCTGCTGGCGCAGTTTTTCCAGGGCGCGCAAAGCCGCCTGTTGGTGGATGTCGGCGGCCCGCAACCGCTGTTGGTCGACAGCAGCGACAACCAGCTGTACGCCGTCGGCGCGCCGATTTCCCTGGCGGTTGCGCCGCACATGTTGTTCACCCTGAATGCTTGAGAATCTATTGTGAATCGTCCGTTTCTCGTCGCGCAGATCAGCGACCTGCACCTCAAAGCCGGCCAGCGCCTGACTTACGGCGTCGTGGATACCCTGGGTGCGTTGCGCCGCGCCGTCGACCACTTGAACGCCAGCCACCCACGGCCCGATATCGTGGTGATCAGCGGTGACTTGGTGGACTTCGGTCGCGCCGATGAATACGCCGTGCTGCACCCCGAACTGGCACGCCTGCACATGCCCTGCTACCTGGTGCCTGGCAACCATGACACACGCGGGCCGTTGCTGGAGGCGTTCCGTGACCATCCTTATTTGCCAATGTCGGCAGATGGCCCGTTGGACTGGGTGGTGGACGAGTATCCGCTGCGCCTGATCGGCCTCGACTCCACCATTCCCGGCGGCCATGGCGGGCAGTTGCTGGACAGCCAATTGCAGTGGCTTGATGAGCAACTGGCGCGGCGTCCTGATGCCCCCACCTTGCTGATCCTGCACCACCCGCCGTTCATCAGCGGCATCGGCCATATGGACCGCGAACCCTTCATCAACGCCGCCGGCCTGGAGCAGGTCGTCGCACGCCATCCGCAAGTGGAGCGGCTGTTGTGCGGGCATCTGCATCGGCCGATGCAGCGACGTTTCGGCGGTAGCTTGAGTTGTGTGTGTCCCGGCACGTCTCACCAGATCGTGCTGGATTTGCAAGAAGCGGCGCCCGCGCATTTCAACCTGGAACCGGCGGGCTATTTGTTGCATCACTGGGAGGCGCAACAAGGTTTGATCAGCCATAACGGCGTGTTCGGGGACTACCCGGGGCCGTACCCGTTTTATGACGCTCATGGCTTGATTGACTGAGGTTTTACGGAGGTTCACTTCGCGCAACGAAGTCGTAAATGTTAGTTAACGCACCGGCCAACCCGAGTTTGGCCGCGTGCTTCCTGCTGCCCATTTTTTGCGCCCGGAACTTGGATTCCGCGCCGGAGTTCGTCCTGATGAAAGCCACTTTGAATATATTAAGCGTATTGACCGGCGGCCTGGGCATTGCCCTGAGCCCCTTGGCTTCGGCTGATTTCTTGAGTGACAGTAAAGCCAACGTGAGCATGCGCAACTTCTACTTCAACAACGACAACCGTGACGGCGCCGCCGCACCGTCGAAGACTGAAGAGTGGGGCCAGGCGTTGATCCTCAACTATCAGTCAGGCTTTACCGATGGCACTGTGGGGTTTGGCCTGGATGCGGTCGGCATGCTCGGCCTGACCCTCGACAGCGGCGCCGGCCGCCATGTGGGCAGCTCGATGATCCCCAACGACGACGGTAAGGCCGCCGATAGCTGGAGCCGTGGCGGTGCCACCGCTAAGGCGCGTTTTGCCAAGACCGAGGCGCGCTACGGTTACCTGCGGCCGAACCTGCCGATCCTGGTGAGCAACGACGGCCGCCTGTTACCGCAGTCGTTCGAAGGCGGGCAAATCACCAGCAAGGACATCGACAACCTGACCCTGGTCGGCGGCCAACTGCAACACACCACCGGTCGAGGCTCCAGTGATCGCAGCGGCCTGGCCGCGGCCGGTGGCACTCAGGAAAGCAATAAATTCAACTATGCCGGTGCCGACTACCAGCTAACCAAGGACCTGATGGTCCAGTACTACTACGCCAACCTTGAGGATTATTACCAGCAGCACTTTGCCGGGCTGATCCACGTGTTGCCGCTCGGCGAATACGGTTCGCTGAAGACTGACCTGCGTTACTTCAAGACCACGTCCGACGGCAAAAACAGCACCGTCGCCGGTCGTGCCGAAGGCTACAAACTTGGCGGTTATACCAAGAGCGGCACCGGTGAAATCGACAACAACACCTGGAGCGCGGCGTTCATCTATTCCCTGGGCCCACACGCGATTACTGCCGGTTACCAGCAAGTCTCGGACGACAGCAACTTCGCCCAACTCAACCAGGGCGGTTTGGTGAATAAAGGGGAGGGTGGTTCCAGCCTGTACCTCTACACCGACCGCACCGTGCAGACCTTCATCCAGGCCGGTGAGCGCACGGCGTTTGCGCAATATGCCTATGACTTCGCTTCGCTCGGGGTGCCTGGCTTGAAGGCGTCGCTCATGTACTTGAAGGGCGAGCATATCCTCACCACCAGCGGTAATGACGCGAGCGAGTGGGAGCGGGATATTTCCCTGGATTACGTGGTGCAGAGCGGTACGTTCAAGAACGTTGGGTTTGGCTGGCGTAATGGGGTTTCGCGCAGCGAGGTCGCACGGGATCAGGACCAGAATCGGCTGTTCGTGAGTTATTCGATTCCATTGATGTAAACACCTTCCAAACACCGCGAAACCCAATGTGGGAGCCGTCTAGCCCCAGCGAGGCCGCGATGACGGTGGCACTGCCGATAGAGATGCCGCCTGACACACCGCCATCGCAGCCTCGCTGAAGCTCGACAACTCCCGCAGTTTAATCTGAGTAACCGTGCAGACTGTGCCCGTCCCAGTCGCCCTTCAGTGCCTTTGCATGCGTTGCCGTGTCATCCGCCACTTGGTGAAAGCCACAGCGAAGATAAAACGCTGCGGCTTCGGGTGTATCAGTCGACAGGCGAACCGATTGGAACTGCGCGCGGGCATGTTCCAGCAGCTGTTGCACCAGTGCTTTTCCGACATTGCGACCGCGTACGGCAGGCGCAACGTAGACGCGACGTAGTCGTCCCGTGCCTGGAGGTGCATAGGGGTCACAGTTAAGACCGCCGATTGCAACCAGTGTCCCTTCACAAAATACGCCCAACAGGCACTCGCCCGGTTGTTCGAATCGGTTGGCGTGGTCATCCCACTCGGTCACCAGGCGCGTCAGGAATCTGAATCCTTCAGCGACGGCCTGCGCTTCCAGCACGCGGATCTGTTCTGGAAGTCGTTCGAGTTTACGTATGGAAGGAAGGGTGTCCTGGCATTTTCTGGAGTGGCTGTGGTTGGCGGCATCCATGCAAATTCTACTCTTGATAAATACCCACGCGATTACAACCCTGAAAACCCAGAAGATCAAATGCGGGAGTCGCCCGCTCACTACCTATCAACATGAGCGGATCTTGTGATCATCTCGAATAAAATGAGTTTGTCTCACTGTCTGCATCTGCCGACAATGGCTCCATAAATATTGACATTGGAGTTGTAAGTCATGGCAGTCGCTCATTCCCTTGGTTTTCCGCGCATTGGACGCGATCGTGAATTGAAAAAAGCGCAGGAAGCGTTCTGGAAGGGCGAACTTGACGAAGCCGGCCTGCGCGCCGTTGGCCGTGACCTGCGCAAGATCCACTGGGACCTGCAAAAACAGGCCGGCATTGAACTGCTGCCAGCCGGCGACTTCGCCTGGTACGACCAGGTACTGACCCACTCACTGATGTTCGGTGTGATCCCGGAGCGGTTCCGCCCGGCGGATGGCAACGCCACGTTGCAGACCCTGTTCGGCATGGCCCGTGGTGTCAGCGACAGCTGCTGCGGCGGTGCCCACGCCCAGGAAATGACCAAGTGGTTCGATACCAATTACCACTATCTGGTGCCTGAATTCAGTGCGGATCAGCAGTTTCACTTGGGCTGGGAGCAACTGTTCGAAGAAGTCCAGGAAGCCCGCGAACTGGGCCACAACGTCAAGCCGGTGGTGATCGGCCCGCTGACTTACCTGTGGCTAGGCAAGGCCAAGGGCGGCGACTTCGACAAGCTCGATTTGCTTGACCGTTTGCTGCCGCTGTACGGCCAGATCTTCCAGCGCCTGGCAGAACTGGGCGTGGAATGGGTACAGATCGACGAGCCGATCCTGGTGCTGGACCTGCCGCAGGATTGGAAAAACGCCTTTGAACGTGCCTACAACCAGATCCAGCGCGACCCGTTGAAAAAGCTGGTGGCGACTTACTTCGGTGGCCTGGAAGAGAACCTCGGTTTGGCCGCCAACTTGCCGGTGGATGGCCTGCACATCGACCTGGTGCGTGCGCCGGACCAGTACCCGACCATCCTCGACCGCCTGCCGGCGTATAAGGTGCTGTCCCTGGGCGTGGTCAACGGCCGTAACGTCTGGCGTTGCGACCTGGAAAAGGCCTTGGCTACCTTGCAGCACGCCCATGAGAAACTGGGTGATCGTTTGTGGGTTGCGCCGTCCTGTTCCCTGTTGCACAGCCCGGTGGATGTGGGCCGTGAAGACAAATTAGATACTGAGCTGAAAAGCTGGCTGGCGTTTGCCGTGCAGAAGTGCGCTGAAGTTGCCGTGTTGGCACGTGCGGTCGACGCGCCAGAAGCGCCAAGCGTACTGGCGGCCCTGGCTGAGAGCCGCGCCGTACAAGCGGCCCGCGCCGCGTCGCCGCGTATCCACAAACCTGCGGTGCAAGCCCGTGTGGCTGCGATCACCGCCAAGGACAGCCGGCGCCAGTCACTGTTTGCCCAGCGCATCGAGAAGCAACGTGCTGGCCTCAAACTGCCGCTGTTCCCGACCACCACCATCGGTTCGTTCCCGCAGACCGCGTCGATTCGCCTGGCGCGTCAGTCGTACAAGGCTGGAAAACTGAGCGAAGCCGAATACGTCGAAGCCATGCACAGCGAGATCAAGCACGCCGTGGAGGTGCAGGAAAACCTCGGCCTGGACGTGCTGGTGCACGGTGAAGCCGAGCGTAACGACATGGTCGAGTACTTCGCCGAACAACTGGACGGCTATGCATTCACCCGCTTCGGCTGGGTGCAGAGCTATGGTTCGCGCTGCGTGAAACCGGCGGTGATTGTGGGCGACTTGAGCCGCCCGAAAGCCATGACCGTCGAATGGATACGCTACGCCCAAGGCCTGACAGGCAAGGTGATGAAGGGCATGCTGACCGGCCCGGTGACGATGCTGATGTGGTCGTTCCCCCGCGAAGACGTGAGCCGTGAAGCGCAGGCCCGTCAATTGGCCCTCGCCATTCGTGATGAAGTGGTGGACCTGGAAGCCGCCGGTATCAAGATCGTGCAGATCGACGAAGCCGCATTCCGCGAAGGCCTGCCGCTACGCCAGGCGCAGTGGCAGTTTTATCTGAATTGGGCCACCGAAGTATTCCGCCTGTGCGCCTCAGGTGTGCGTGACGAAACCCAGATCCACACCCACATGTGCTACAGCGAATTCAACGATGTGATCGAAAGCATCGCGGCGATGGATGCTGACGTGATCACCATCGAGACTTCACGTTCGGATATGGCGTTGCTGGATGCGTTTGAAGCCTTCGCTTACCCGAATGACATTGGGCCGGGCGTGTATGACATCCACTCGCCGCGCGTGCCGGATGCTTCGGAGATGGCCAATCTGTTGCGCAAGGCGGCGAAGCGGATTCCGGCGGAGCGGTTGTGGGTGAACCCGGATTGTGGGTTGAAGACGCGAGGTTGGCCGGAGACGGAAGCGGCATTGATCCACCTGGTGACGGCAGCCCGTCAACTGCGCGCCGAACTGGCCTGATTCCTGAGTCAAACACAGTCAAAAATGTGGGAGCGGGCCTGCGTCAGGTCAGAGGTATTTGAGCCAGGCCAGGTCCCGGCGTCGTGCTTTTAGCCCGGCGAACCAGCGCACTGGCAGGTAGAGCGCCAGGGGCAACAACAGCGCCATTAGCCATATAGCGCCCATGCCGTCGAACCCAAAGTAGTTGCCATGGTTCAGGCCAAACAACCCCACACACATGACATACAGCACTTTCAACACATACAGATGCAGTAAATAAAAGAACATCGGCGCAGCCCCGAACGTGGCGAGCACGCCAATCCAGCGTTTCTGCCCCGCACGTTCGAACGCCAGCAACAGCAACAACCCAATCCCCAACGTCAGCGCCAAAAACAACAGCGATGGCGGGTACTTGGTGACGTTGAAAAAGCTCATCAACGTCTGCACGCCACTGTCATACGCCTGCCAGGGCTTCTCGCCATAGCCATTTGCCGTGCGCAATACCACAAACCCCACCAACGCACCCACACCGCCCAGCAACAGATAACGTCGGCGAAACGCCGGCTGCATGCCATTGGCAAACAGCGGGCCCAAGCTGTAACCCAGGGCAATCACACCGATCCACGGCAGCACCGGATAAGTGGTGCGCAGTCGCAGCGAGTCGCCCACTTCGATCCAGTTGCGCTCATGCAGGATTGTCCACGGAATATGCAACGCCGAACCCGCATCGAAATGCAGCCCATCCAGCAGGTTGTGCCCGGCAATGATCACCACCGCCACCCCGATCAACAGCGGGCGCGGCAACCAGACCAGCGCGGCCAGGGCGATCATGCTCACGCCAATCGCCCAGATCACCTGCATATAGATCACGCTGGGCGGCAGCTGGAAGGTCCAGGCGAAGTTGACCAAGGTAAATTCCAGTACCACCAAGAACAGCCCGCGCTTCAACAGGAACGCCGAGACATCGCGGCGGCCCTGGTATTTCTGGCCGTATAGCCAGGCCGACAACCCCGTGAGCAATACAAACACTGGCGCGCACAGGTGGGCGAGGGTGCGGCTGATAAACAGTGCGGGCTCGGTGCTGTCGATGGTCATCGGGTCGCTGACCTGGCGGTGCAGCAGGAAGGTTTCGCGCACGTGGTCCAGCAGCATGAACAGGATCACCAGGCCGCGCAGGGCGTCGATGGAAAGCAGGCGTTGGCGTAGCGGAACAGCATCGGTCATAGACGGGGTCACAGGGCTGGGTGGAAATTTTGCGTTATCGTATAACATTAATCTGCGCGTTGCCGCGATTCGTTGCTCCCTCATTGATCCTTGCCGTCCTATGGATTCTGGTACCTTCAGCGAAATCGCTGTGTAGGCCCCTCACCATGACTACCCCACAATCCGTCATCGACTTCTGGAAACAGGCCGGCCCCAAACGCTGGTTCGCCAAGGACGACGCCTTCGACGCCACGTTCCGCGACACCTTCCATGCCGCCCACCTGCAAGCCGCCCGGCGCGAACTGGAAAGCTGGGTGGACTCGGCCCAGGGCGCGCTGGCGCTGCTGATCCTGCTCGACCAATACCCACGCAATACCTTTCGTGGCACCGCGCACATGTTCGCCACCGACCCGCTGGCGCGGTTGTATGCGCAGCGCATGGTGGACGCCGGGCTGGACCGGCAGATCGAACCGGCGTTGCGTGCGTTCTGCTATCTGCCGTTCGAACATTCGGAGGACCCGGCGGATCAGCAGCGCTCTCTGATCCTGAACCAGCAACTGGACGCCAGCACCTACCATTGGGCCAAGGAACACGCTGAGATTATTCAGCGCTTCGGGCGCTTTCCCCATCGTAATGAGGTGTTGGCCCGGCAGACTACGGATGAGGAACGTGCATTTCTGGACAGGGGCGGGTTTGCTGGTTAGCCCGGTATTCCGCCGAGGAATGCCCCCATAAAAACAGCGCATTGTCTTTCTCGTCGTACATCTCGTAGCGTGGAGTTCCATTCAAGGAGAGCCGTTATGAGCCAGCGTCCGTTGCGCCTGTATGTTGATCACGTGTACACCAGCCCTTACGCGATGTCGGTGTTCGTGGCTTTGAAGGAAAAGGGCCTGGCGTTCGATACGCTCACCCTCGACCTGGACGCTGCGCAGAACCAGACAGCCGACTTCGCCCAACTGTCGCTGACCCAGCGCGTGCCGACCTTGGTAGAGGGTGATTTTGCGCTGTCGGAGTCTTCGGCGATCACTGAGTACCTTGAACAGGCTTACCCCGAAACGCCGGTATACCCGGCCGACCCCAAGCAGCGGGCGAGGGCGCGGCAGGTGCAGGCGTGGCTGCGCAGCGATTTGCTGCCGATTCGCCAGGAGCGTTCGACGATGGTGGTGTTCTATGGGCAGAAAATGCCACCCCTTTCATCCGTGGCTGAAGCTGGCGCTGCGAAGTTGATCAGTGCGGCACAAACGCTGTTGGCAGGTAACCCGGCGTACCTGTTCGGCGAGTGGTCGATTGCGGACGTAGACCTGGCGGTAATGCTCAACCGCCTGATCCTCAACGGCGACAGCGTGCCCGCCGAACTGGTGGATTACGCGCAGCGCCAGTGGCAGCGGCCATCCGTACAGGCGTGGGTCAATCAACAACGCCCTGCACTGTAGAGCGTTCAGTGATGTGCAAGACGCGGCGGTCGAGGTCTTCCCAGTCGGCCATGCCCAGTACCCGCGTGGTATTCAAGCCACGCAGGTAACCGCGTAGTTGCTGGGCGCTGGCCGTGACTTGTCCAGTATCCGCCGCGTCATCCTGCAGTACGTTTTCATAGTCGGCCAGGTAATCGGCGACCCGCTCGCGAAACTCCGGCAGGACGGCTTCGCGGATGCGGTCGAAGGTTTTCTGGTGGGGCTTCATGGCGTGGTCCTTATAGGTTTTATCAGTGCACTATCGGTTCAGATAATAGTCACCATCACGGATCGCAAGTTCTGTTTTTGCAGGAAAAGCGGAAAATCCCCCCCATCGAGACGCTGTTCAAGGAAATGCGTGATGAGGACATTTATTCAGCTTGTTTTAATGATGCTGATGCTTGGCACGGTCGCCGTGAACAACGTCGCGCTCGCCGATGATAGCCATTTGCTACCCATCGTCATTAGCGTAGACTCCCTGCGGCACACGCAATCGGTAGGTGTGTTGTTGAGCGATAACACCCGCGACAACCTCAGCTACCTTGAACGCTATCACGACATGGCCTTGAATGGCGCCAAGGATGCCCTCGACGTGCGTATCCGCCAGGCGTTCGTCAACAGTTCCGACCCGGAATTGGCCATTGATTGGTTGATGAACTCGCTGCAAGGCAGTTTTTTGTCGGTGACTGTCTACGACAACCTGGATGCCCTGGTGCAGGCTCACCCCGATGTGGTCGTGATGCTCGATACCCATAACCAACTGTTGACCCAGCGTAATGACCAGGTCGAGGCGCATTTTATTGCGCGGTTCTATGAGGCGAACCTGCACTACATCGCCAAGGCCGAAGGTTCGGTGCACAAGCAGGTGCCATCGGTGTGGGTACGTGACAAGGCCGCGCCAGAGATTGCCGCGCAGATCGAGCGGCAGCGCGATGTGCAACTGGATGCCTTGAAGCAGTTCGATGCGTCGCTCAAGGCATTAGTCCGTGCGGGTTGATGTGAACCCTTATTTTTATAGTCAGGAATTTTTCATGCGCTTTTCTTTCGCCCAGGGCTTGGCCTTTGCTTCCCTGTTGCTGGCCGGTTGTGTTTCTGCTCCCAACGCACCAACGCTAACCCTGCAAACCAGCAAGGCCCCCGAGGCTTATGTGCAATGTGTGTTGCCCAAGCTGGAAAAGCACGGGATTACCGCCACCGTGACACAGGGCTCGCGCCACGCCAGGGTGTTGTTGACCAGTAAGATTGCCGCTGACGATGTACTGGAAGCCTACAAGTCCCAGGAGGGCGCCAAGGTGTTCTTGTATGAACGCAAGCCGCTGGCGTCGACGATTACGCCGTCGCGGTTGGAGCTGGCTGCACAGGAATGTAAGTAACACACCATCCCTGTGGGCGCTGGCAAGCCAGCGCCCACAGTTGGATGTGTGTAGGGCTTAAGGTTTGGCTTCGTTGCTGAAATTGTTGACCGTCTTGACCAGCCCTTGAGCCGCCAGCGCCACCAATTCCCCCCCTTTCTCTACCGTCGCCAGCGCTGGGTCCGAGCCCATGCGCCCATCTGGGAAACGCGCGCGGAAGTCCAGCGCCTCGCGGATCGGCCCGGTGTTGGCGATTTGTGGCGAGTAGTCGGCAGTCTTGATCGAGTCCGGGTACGCCCACTGCGTCACCGCGATCTCCGATGGCGTGGCATGGCTGCCATGGCCCACTGGAAATTGGCGCTGAGCCAGCTCACTCACGCCTTCCAGGTCCCACCAGTTCACCAGTTTCAACGCAAAACCGGCCGGGCGGCGGGCGAAGCTCGCTTCGGCGTACAGCTCGGAAAACGCCGCTTCAATCGTGGCGATATTGCCGCCATGGCCATTCAGGAACAGGATCTTCTCGAAGCCATGCCCGGCCAGCGAACGCACCCAGTCGCCAATTGCGGCCATGAAGGTGCAAGGGCGCAGCGAAATAGTACCGGGGAAGCCCAGGTGGTGCTGGGCCATGCCGATATTGAAGGTCGGGCCGATGAGGATGTCGGCATTCTTTTGCGCCTCATGGGCGATGATTTCCGGGCACATCCAGTCGGTACCGAGCAGGCCGGTGGGGCCGTGCTGCTCGTTGGAACCGATGGGGATCACCACCGTGCGGCTGCGCTCCAGAAACTGCCCGATCTCGATCCAGGTGGATTGGTGTAGAAGCATTCGACGCTCTCTTTTTTATCTATGGGGACAGGCTATCCGCCACGGATTGTACGACTACTCGCCACCTGTTGGGGTTTGCAATTGAGGTACGTCGAGGACTTCAACCAGCGCTGGTCGGGGTACCACGAAAACATGAACTGCCCATCCTTGAGTTTATCCACCACTTGGCGCGCCACCTGCGGGCGCACGGCCGGGCAACCCTGGCTGCGGCCGATACGGCCTTCGCGCTTGCTCCACAACGGGCTCACGTAGTCGGCGGCATGAATCACGATGGCGCGGTCGCGGGCCTGGTCATTGAAGCCCGGCTCCAGGCCATCCATGCGCAGTGAGTAACCGTGGGTGCCCAAGTAACTCTCCTGGGTGCGGAACAGGCCCAGGCTGGATTGGTGACTGCCTTCCAGGTTGGAGAACTGCGTGGCGAAGTTCTCCCCGGATTTGGCGCCATGGGCCACCAGGTCGCGCAGCACCAGGGTCTTCTTGCGCAAATCGAAGATCCACAGCCGACGGGCGGTCGAGGGCTGGGAGTAATCAATGACGGCCAGGCGGTCGGAACGTTCCTCGCCGTTATTGACCGCGCACTGCACCGCGTTCAGGGCGCTTTTCAAGACAGTGGGATTGAGTTCTGGAGCCGAGCGCGCAAGGCTGCTATACAAGGAAAGAGGAATCCCATTGGCGGCGAGCGCAAAATTGCTCAATGTAACCAAGGGCATGGCGATCAGGCCGAGGCGGCAAAGAAAATTCAACATCTACAGTACATTCCCCCGCTGTGGATTGGAGCTAAGACAATTGTTCAAAAAACACGCATGTTACTTGAGCATTTGCCTGCTCGTTGCACCATTGGTCGCGACAGCCGACGCGCTACCGGTTGAGCCGTTGCCGGTGACCACGCCGGCGCCGGTCGATCTGGCGCCCGTGCAGCAGGCGTTGGCGCAACTGCTCAGTGTCTGCCCAGGCCTGGCGGCGCAGATCGATGCCGTCGGCCAACTGCGCCTGCAAGCCTTCTACCAACAAGAGGGCAATGCGCCGTTGTGGTCCGCCGAAGATCGCCGCCAAGCCTTGCACACCCAACTGCAAATGCTCGCCGATGACGGCCTGAACCCCACCCACTATAGCTTGCCTTCGGCGCACGCCACGGCCAATGTGCTGTGCAGCGATATCAGTATCAGCCAAAGCTACCTGCAAGCGCTGCAGGATCTGCACTACGGGCGCCTGCAGCAATCGCGCTTCGAACCGTTGTGGCATTCCCAACCGCCCACCCGCGATCCCAACATCGAAGTGCTGGCCTTTGCCGCCACCGGCCTGCAAGACATGGCCCAGGCGTTTGACCAGGCTCGCCCCAGCGCGGACCTCTACCGCAGCCTGCGTAACGCCTATGCCACTGTGCGCCAGCAGCCGTTGCCCCATTGGGACCCGGTCGCCAGCGGCCCACTCTTGCGCCCCGGCATGGAAGACCCACGCGTGCCGGAACTGGCGCGACGCCTGATCAGTGGCGGCTACCTGGCCAACGCCTCCAGCGGCAAGCAGTACAACGACGAGCTGGTCAAGGCGGTCAAGGCCTTCCAGCTCAGCCATTCGTTGCAGGCTGACGGCGTGATCGGCGCCGGCACCTTGGCTGAACTGAATATCAGCCCGGCGATCCGCCGCGAACAACTGCGCATCAACCTTGAACGCTTCCGCTGGCTGTCCCAGGACCTGGAACCTGAAGGCGTGCTGGTCAACGTCGCCGCCGCGCAACTGAGCGTGTACCAGAGCGGCATCCCGGTATGGCAAACCCGCCTGCAAGTGGGTCGCGCCGAACGTCAGACGCCACTGCTCAAATCGCGCATCACGCGGCTGACGCTCAACCCCACCTGGACCATCCCGCCCACCATCATGCGCGAGGACAAGCTCCCGGCCATCCGCCTCAACCCCGAATACCTGCGCCAGCAAAACCTGCAAGTGCTCGACGCTGAAGGCCACCCGCTGGCACCGGAGCAAATTGACTGGGCACGCCCCGGCAATATCCTGCTGCGCCAGGAAGCCGGCCCGCGCAACCCGCTGGGCAAGATTGTGATGCGCTTTTCCAACCCGTTTTCGGTGTACCTGCATGACACGCCCAGCCAGCCACTGTTTACCAAAGGGCCGCGGGCGTTCAGCTCGGGCTGTGTGCGGGTCGAGCAACCGTTGGTGCTCAGGGATTTATTGGTAAGCCCGGCCGAACGCGCCCGCACGGATGAGCTGCTGGCGACCGGCGTGACCCATGAGTTCAGGTTGGCCACACCGGTACCGGTGCTGTTGGGCTACTGGACGGTCGAGGTCGACCGCCAGGGCGGGTTGGTATACGCGCCGGATATTTATGCGCGGGACCTGGTGTTGATAAAGGCTATGGGGAGTGTGCTCTGAGGGGCACGCTCACTACAAAGGCCTCTTCTGCCATAGAAGTAAGACTTGTCAAAATCATTGCAGTTGCCTGATCTGGTGTCATGAAGGCGGTGTCGACCGTCAGCGGTGCTTCATTCCAATCTTCGTACTCATGCACCAGAACCGACGCCCAGGTTGGAGGCACCAGGCCGGCAATGTCCCCCGCACGGGCTTCTACCCGCCGTTGATGTTCCAGCCGGTCTGAGCAAATCACCCTGACATCCAGCAACGCCCGTTCTGCCGTTGCCGCCACGGTCTTCCACGCCTCCCGACTTTCCTCGACCGGGTTCACGCAGTCGGCCACCACGGAGTGACCCAAGCGTAGATTGCTCAACGCCAGCGCATTCGCCACGCCATAGCCGCTGGTGCCCACATCGCTCGACAACACACCCGCCTCGCGGATCGCCTGTTCAATCACGTCGATGCGCAGGTACACCGCGCCGATCTGGCGCGCCAAGGCCTGGGCAATCGTGGTTTTGCCGGTGCCGGGCAGTCCGCTGAAGACAATTAACATGCGTTGCTCTCGATGGGGTTGGGCCCGTTCAGAGTATCCTTCACTCTCCCCACAGGTCGACCACTGGACAGCCGATGCACTTGCCGTTCGTAAAAATGCATGCCCATGGCGATGATTTCATCATCATCGACCGTCGTGGCCTGCACGATCCGATCACCCCGCACATCGCCCGCCAACTGGGTAACCGCCACACCGGAATCGGCTTCAACCAACTGGCCGTGCTGCTCGACTGTGAAGACGCCGCCGCACGCATCAAATTCTGGAACCCCAACGGCACGCCACTGGCGACCTGTGGCAGCGCCACCCGTGGTGTGGCCGACCGTTTGATGCATGAGGTCGGCACGGATTCGGTGGTGCTGCGCACTGACCGGGGCCTGCTGACCTGCGTGCGTGCGCCGGGGCGGCAAGTGTCGGTGAACATGGGCGAACCTTCGCTGGAGTGGGTGGCAGTGCCGCTGGCCGAGGCCATGGACACGCGCACATTGCCTCTGGAAGGCAACCCTGCGGCTTGCAGCATGGGTAACCCCCATTGCACGTTTTTCGTGGAAGACATTGCTGTTATCGACGTAGCTGCCCTGGGCCCGACGCTGGAAAATCACCCGCTGTTCCCGGCCAAGACCAATGTGCATTTCGTGCAGGTGCTCGACCGGGGCCATATCCGCCTGCGTATCTGGGAGCGCGGCGGTGGCGTGCCGTTGGGGTCCGGCTCGTGCTGCTGTGGGGCGGTGGTCAACGGGATTCGACGTGGGTTGCTGGATGCCACGTTGCAGGTGCAATGCGACGGCGGCACGGTGACCGTGCACTGGGCAGGCGAGGGCGGTGTGGTGCTGACGGGCAGTGTGGAACCGGTCATGCAGGGCAGCGTCTACGTGCCCTGAAACTCCACGGTAAACGTGGTGCCGAGTGCGGCACAGGAGCTCACCGCCACATCCCCGCCGTGTACCTTGGCCAACTCGCTGCCGTATTGACCCTCCCACTGCTCGGCGCCTGTTCCGACTACCACTACAAAAACTACCAGGGCGACTGGGCCCCGGAAAAACTTCACCCCGTCGACCTGTCCAACAACGCGCCGGACGCGGTGCTGGTGTACTTCGACACCTGGCGCGAGCGCGAGCTGGGCGTGCCGTTCCACCGCCTGGTATTGGCCGTCGAAGTAGATGGCCAACCGCTGCCCGGGGCAGGACGTCGCTCGATCCTCGACGTCAGCGGTGAGCAAGCCCTCAAACTCACGCCGGGCAAGCACTCGCTGCGCTGGTGCAACGTGTCGATGAACGCCCTGGGCACTGGTGGCGCGTTCTGCAACAAAGGCGCGGACGACGTCGACTTCAAAGCCGGCCAGCGTTACGTGGTGACCTATCGCCTGACGGCCAGCACCAAAGGTATCGGGCCTGTGGGGCCGAACTACAGCACTGAATACCGCACCTATTCGAGCATCCGGAACCTGGACACCCAGGAAGTGATTTTTCCGTTGCCGGGTGAGGAAGAATAACCCCGCCGGTGCGCGTCACAACACCTTATACAGAAACACCCGGCTGCTGCCCTGCGGTTCGCACGGTATCTCGCCGAACCGCACCCAGCCATGCTTCTCGTAAAACCCCGGCGCCTGGAAACTCAGGGTATATAGCATCGCGTTAGCACAACCCCGGCGCCGGGCCTCATCTTCGAAGGCTTGCAGCAACTGGCTGCCGAGCCCTGTGCCGCGCAGCGAATCGGGCAGGTGGAACAGGTCGAGGAAGGCCATCCCCAAGGTGGTCTTGCCGGTGATGCCGCCGAGGATTTGCTGGGTATCGGGGTCCTTGATCAGCACCGTGAGCAAGCGCCGATCGTTGTAGCCGGTGATGGCTTCGTTGAAGGCAGCGAGGCCATGGCCCAAGATGCGCTCGGCGTCGGGGTTGGGTTGGTCGCTGACTTCAATACGCGGTGCATTCATCCCTGGAGCGCCATTTCCATTTCATGCCACGCCATCCCACCGTGATCCGACGGCGAAGGGCGCACATAGCGATAGCCCATGCGCTCGTACAACGGCACATGCCGTTCCTTGCACATCAAGTGGATCGTCTGCTTGCCCATCCCGCGCATGCGCTGCACAAACTCGGTCATCAACGCCGTGGAATACCCCTTGCCCTGATGCGCCGGGTCGACCACCACCGACATGATCACCACATTCGGCGCCTCGGCCGAATGCCCCACCAACTCCTTGAATGCCTCGTCCGACATCACCACGTTATGAGCGCAGCCGCAGTTGATAAAACCTACCACCTCGCCATCGGCTTCCAGAATCAGAAAGCCCTGCGGATACTGCGCAATGCGCGTGGCGATTTTTCCCAGGGTGGCGGCTTCGTCGCCTTCGTAGGCGGTGGTTTCGATCTCGAAGCAACGCGGGGCGTCAGCGGGGAGGGCGTTGCGGAAAGTGAGGGCGGGCATGGGGTGTCCAGGGGGTGTTGAGCGAAAGGCCACATCATAGGCATCAGGCAAGATCACTGCCAGTCATGCTGCCGCCTTCGCGGCCTCGCTAAAGCTCGACGGCTCCCACAGGGGACTGCATCGCCTGTACAGTTCGACGATCAAAATGTGGGAGCTGTCGAGCTTTAGCGAGGCTGCGAAGACGGCGGATTATGGAGGGAGAGTGAAATGCTGGAGATAAAACGGGCTACCCCGGAGGATGCGCAGGTGGCGTTCGACATCCGTTTGCAGGCCATCCGCAGCCAGTGCATCGGCGCTTACACGCGCGACCAAATGATGCTGTGGACGAGGGGAAAGGCCGAGGATGGCTACGGCGTGCTGATGGATAAACTGTTTTACCTGGGGCAGGTAAACGGTCAGGCGGTAGCCACTGGCATGCTCGACTTGGACAACAACGAAGTGGGCGCGCTGTTTGTACTGCCCGAATTCACCGGGCGTGGGTATGGCAAGGCGATGCTCAATCACCTTGAGAGCGTGGCGCGCGAGCTGGAGATTGAAACCGTGGTGCTGGATGCAACGTTGAACGCAGCGACGTTCTATCGAGCCTGCGGCTACGTGGGGGACAAGCAGGCGATTTACCACTCGCCCTCGGGGTTAGCGTTAGCGTGCATCCCGATGACAAAACGGCTGAGCGCCTGACTGAGCACGGTTCCCGATGTGGGGGCTGGTTTGCCGGTGTGTCAGGCGACGAAAATGTTGGCAATGCTGCCGCCTTCGCAGCCTCGCCGGAGCTCGACAGCGCCAATGTTCATCACATCGACCGAAAAGCCGTGCGCAACCGCGCAATCACTGGGTAGATTGATTCCCCCTGGACCTGCGGCGGCGTAGTGCTCTCGCCAAATTCGCTTGAGTACACGCCCGGCTACCTGGCGGATCACTGGTGCTGGCGCGGGCATGTGCTGTTGTGCCTTGAAGGCGAGTTGCACACGGAGCTGGAAGATGGCCGCCAGTTCACCCTGACAGCTGGAATGAGTTACCAGGTGGGCAATGACATGGAAGGGCATCGCTCATCGACGGGCGTCGGGGCGAAGCTGTTTATCGTGGACTAAACCGTCATTCTCCGTAGGCGCGAGCAGGCCCGCGCCTACGGTCTTCCATCAATGCATCTTGCTGTGGTCCATATGGCCATGGTCCATGCCATCCAGCCCACGCGCCTTGGCGTTGACGTCGACAGTCTGCTTTTCACCCTTGGCATTTTGCACGGTGAGGGTCAGCGGCACCTGGTCGCCTTCCTTGATCTGGCCGGTCAGGCCCATCAGCATCACGTGGTAACCGTTGGGGTCGAGGGTCACGGCTTTGCCGGCAGGCAGTGCCACCGAATCCACCGGGCCCATGCGCATCACGTCGTCCTTCATGCTCATTTCATGGATCTGCACGTCCTTGGCCCCGGGCGAGGCCACGCTCAGCAGTTGGCTGTCGCTGTCGGCCGTGACGGTCATGAACGCACCGCTGGAAGGCTGGCCCGGCACGGTGGCGCGCACCCAGGCGTCGGTCACTTGCACCTGGGCGCTGGCGTGCGCTGCGAGGCCGAGCAGGGTCAGGCCGAACGTCAGGCGTTTGAGGTGTTGAACGGCAGTCATTAGCAGACCTCCATGACGGTGAGCAGGTCTTCTGCGCACTCTTTAGCGGTAAGGGATGCCCGCAGGCCCAGGCGCAGGTTGCCACGGGTATCGAACACGAAGCTGGTGGCGGTGTGGGACAGGGTGTAGGTGTCGCCGGCGGGGATCTTTTCATAAAAGATGCCGAATTCCTTGGCGGCCACGGCGATTTCTTCCGGGGTGCCATACAGCGCTTCGAAGCTGGGATCGAAGGCCTTGACGTACTTGTCGAGAATCTCGGGGGTGTCGCGTTCCGGGTCCAGGGTGATAAACACCACCTGCATGATTTCGCCGTCGCGGCCCATCAGCTTCTTGGCCTGGGCGGCACGCGCCAGGGTGGTCGGGCACACGGCCGGGCACTGGGTGAAACCAAAGAACACCACCGGCATCAGGCCACGATACGAACTGAGGGTGACGGTTTCGCCGGCGGTGTTCTTGAGCCTGAAGGTGCGACCCATGATCTTGTCGCTCAAGTCCTTGCCGTACTTGAAGTTCAGCTTGGGGCTGTAGTCACAGCCGCCCAGCAGGCTGCCCAGGCCCAGAAGGCCCATGCCGGTCAGCACTTTGCGGCGGGTGAATAGCGTACTCATCGACGGTGCGTCCTGTGAAACGCCTGCATTGCTCTGGATCTACACATCAGGCTTTGAAAAGGAGTAAAGGAGGAGGGCGCCAAGTCTACCAACCCTGGCGGCGACACGTAATCTGCGACGTTCTGTCACAGGGGCGTGCCGTGCTTCATCCTTTTGTGGCTCTGGTGGTAAAGTCGCCGCCATGAAATTGACCCACCCCGACCGTTCACTGATCGCCTGGGCCCTGTACTTTTGCATGCTGATGAACCTGTTCGTCTGCGGTTTGGGTCATGGACAGATGATGGGCCAGACACTCAATGGCGTCGGCGGGGCGTTCTGTTCGGTGGATGGCAGCCAGGCGCCAGTTTCCGACAAAGGGTTGGGCAGCCCGTCTTCCAGCAACATCTCGAACTACTTTGCTTGCCCAGTTTGCAATGCGTTGACGCTTGCGCTGGTGTTTCTGGTCGGCCTGGCCTGGCTGTTAGGCCTGGGACGAACGCCACGTCCGACCCATGAACGACGCAACAAGGCGCCGCCGCGTTATTCCTGGCCCTCGGCGAACCCCCGCGCTTCACCTGCATTCTGACGTCCGCCCCGGGGCCTCCTGAAACCAGGAGGCGTTCCATCGTCATGACTGTGAGTGCGTTTCATGAACCTCCGACTGCCCGCAGGCGCCAGCCGCCTGGTCAGCAAGGCGTCCCGTCGCCTGCGCGCGGAACCTGTTCCGCCTGAATACCCCAGTAATTCGCGTAACTTCGTGCATCTGGATGCGCGCCTTTTGCCCTATTGGCACACCCTGTTCGATATCTGCCCGGCGCTGCTCAAACTCGACCCGCCCGAGGGCCTCAACCTGTTTCGCAGCTTCATGACCTGGGCCTATCGCAACCGGCCGCCGCTGGATTGGACCTACCACTTGAATGTCTGCCGCTGGCTGCTGGGCTCGGTCTATGGGGCGCAGATCGATGATGAGCCGATCGAGGCGTTCATGGCGGCGGCGGCCGCGGGCTGGGTCAATACGGACGAAAGCCAGGCCCAGGGTGTGGTCCTGGCCTGGCAGTCGTCGCGGGTTTTCGATTGGAAACACGCTCGGCGTACCGGGACCGAGCACCCGGCGCTGCCACCGCCACCCTGGGATTTTGCCTGGAGCCCGTTGAAAGCGTCGTGTGACTTCAGTGGGTGGTTGCCGGTGCCTTGAGCGGCTGCCGAGCGCCTCCCAACAGCTCTGCCTTGATCTGCATCAAGGCGCGATGCCGATCAAGGAGGTCGGGTGTGAGCGTCGTCCGCCGGTAAGGCGTCGCCTATGGTCGAGCCTTTTCCGCTTCACTCCAAGCACCCGTCACCGGTCACGGATGAACCGTCAACTGCCTGTGCGGGGTGCTTCCTGGCTGTCTCTATGGCTATCGGCGGGCTTGGCCCGCTTGCTCGGCGGTTTGTCGGTGGCTTTGGTTTTTTTGTCGCTGTCTGAGGGGCTGCTGGGGTAGGTCCCAGGCGGCAGGGCTGAACCGGCGTCGCTGTCGCCAGTCAAGGCGTTAGCGGCAGGCTCGGGGTTATCGCCAAAGGCTGAGAGGCCGACGATAAGCAAAATCCGTTGGGACGATATGCTGCTCCAGCAACGCCTTGACCACTTTGACGCGGCCGGAAAACTCGGTTGTCGAAGGCTCAGTCTGCTTCAAGTCAGGCAGCACCCGCGAGTCGACGGTGCGATGCTCTTCCTTGGCTTCGTGGTACATGATGTCCTGTTCCTTGCCGCCGGCCTTTCTGAATGCCGGGTACAGAATCTCTTCTTCCACCATGAATGGCGGGCGTATTAGCCGTTGCAGGTAATTTAAATGAACCCTCAGCGCCGATGCTTGACCTAATGCACAAGACCTCAGGAGGTGACTCATGCAATTAGAATATATCTGGATCGGTTTGGCGGTGATTTTGCTGCTCGCAGAGCTGTGGGCGATTAACGTTGTGTTGCGCAGCACGAGTGGCTGGGAGACTAAGGGGTTGTGGCTGATAATCCTGATCTTTGTGCCGCTGTTTGGGTTGATTGCATGGGCAATGTTCGGGCCGAAACGTGAGATGCCCGAGCAGCATCGAGGCTAAAACAGAGGTAAAAAAACAGGCGCCCATTGGGCGCCTGTTTGCGTTCAAAGCCACCTGTTCAGCCTGCGACTGCCTTGGCAATCGTGTCGTTGAACGCCGGCAAGTCGTCCGGCGTGCGCGAGGTAATCAGCGTCCAGCCATTGGCTGTGCACGTCTTGGTCTCGGCATCGACCCAATCCGCCGCGCCGGCATTGACCAAGTCGGTGCGCACACTCTTATACGAGGTCAGGGTCTTGCCCTCGATCACGCCCGCATCGATCAGAGCCCATGGGCCGTGGCAGATCGCCGCCACGGTTTTACCCGCCGTGACGAATTCGTTGATCAACGTTAAGGCAGCTGCATCCTGGCGCAAGGTGTCGGCATTGACGGTGCCACCGGGGATTACCAGGGCATCGAAGTCCGCCCCGGACAGTTCGGACAGCTTGGCGTCCGACTCTACGGTGCGGTCCTTTTCGGTGTCGCCGACAAACGTCTGGGTGGTGCCGCCCTCACTGGATCCATGGGTCACCGTAGCGCCAAAACCGCGCAGCGCTTCCAGGGGCTTAAGCAGTTCATCGCGTTCGATACCCGTGTTGGAGGTGATGATGAGGATGTTCTTGCCGTTGAGTTGCGAACTCATGTTCGAGTGCCTCCTGAGTCGTGGGGTTACTTGGCGTATTTGGCTTGCAGATCCTTGGCGGCCTTCAGGTGAGCTTCAAGGGTTGGCAGAGTCTTGGTGGCGAAGGCCTTCAACTCAGCATTGTCCGAAGACATGGATTCTTTCTTGAACAGCTCGACGGTTTTTTCATGGGCGGCGACCTGATTGTTGGCGTAGGCCTCGTCAAACGATTCGTCGCGCATTTCCAGGATGGCTTTCTTAGCCTTATCCGTCAGGGCAGCATCATCCGGTACTTCGATGTCGAGCTTTTTAGCCAGGGTCGCCAGTTCCTGATTCGCCTTGGTGTGTTCAGTCACCATGTGTTGGGCAAAGGTCTTCACATCAGCCGAACTGCTCTTTTGCAGGGCCAGCTTGCCCGCCTCGATTTCGGTGATGCCACCTTCGGCCGCATTGTCGACAAAGCTATTGGACGTTGCCGCCATGGCGGTCGAAATTGAGCCTGCAACCAGTACGAAGGTCAGGCCCATTTGTTTCATTAACTGAGTAGTCATGGTGTGGCTCCTTAAAGGTGGCGTGATGCCGTTACCTGAGTGTTGAGGGGGTGGCTGTGCAAAAGGTTTAATTTAATTCGCGCTTATTTCGCCAGTGGCCGTGCCCGGTTGAATTCTTGAACTATCGAAATTCAGTGGCCTCTGCTGCTTAGGTGTCCGCGGATTTTTGCGGGCTGAAACTGCCAGGAGATTGACCATGACCGATCACAAAAACGCTGACAAAACCCCAGACCCGATCAGCTCGGAAAACGTGCAGAAAGGCATTGAACAGCCATCCAAGGGGCAGACCCTGGACCGTCCGAACCCCAAGACCGAAACCGTCGATAAAGTGCTGACACCGACTTCGATCAAAGAGACTGAGCGCCAGACCGATGCGATTAACGAGCAGGCCGACAAAGCCGAGCGCAAGTTGGGGCACTAGCCATGGCTCGGGCGATTACCGCGTCTGAGTTGGGCATCGAGCTCAAGCCTGACGATGACGCGAGCCTGTTCAAATGGTTTATCGCCAGCTTCTTGATGGGCAAGCGGATTCAGGCGCCAATCGCTGCGCAGGCCTACAAGGTGATCGTTGAAGAACAAGGTCGCGACACTGCACGCAAGTTGCAGCACTGCACTTCACGGGAATTGGTCGTCATGTTAGGGCGTGCTCACTACGTGCGTTACGACGAAACCACCGCGCAGCGCTTGCTGGACCTCAGCGCCAAGCTGAATGCCGAGTACGCTGGCAAGCTCACCCAGATGCGCAGTGCCAGTAAAGACCGCCAGGCGTTTGAAAAGCGCCTCGGGGAATTCGACGGCGTAGGACCTAAAACCATCGAGATTTTCATGCGTGATGCGGCGCCGGTGCTGTTTTAACCACGTCGCTTTTTGTGGGATGCGGGTGCTTGAGCCGCGTTACGCTACCTGGCTCGCAGCTGAGGTAATGTTGCAGGATTTTGAAATTGGCAGGGTTGCCGCTGATCCTGCTGTGATTGAAACCGGCGGCGTGCCCGGCGGTTGGCGGGGCGTGATTTATTGGCGCCTGTATGGATCACCGCGTATCTATCACAGTGCTTATGGCCCTGAGCGAGTGCAGGCATTTGCGCAGGCATTGGTTCAGGCTACCAACGCCGGCATTCCCACGGGGTGCATCTTCGACAATACCGCCAGCGGGCATGCGACGCCCGACGCCTTGTCCCTACTCGACCTCTACTCGCAACACTTCCAAGCCTAACTGCTCATACGCCTCCATACTCGGCACATGCCATTCGGTAATCAGCGTATGAATGTGGCTGCAGGGCGCCACCACAAAGGGCTCCACCGCACCGAGCTTGTCCGCCATGGTCACCGCCACTACATGGGAGGCGCTGTCGAGCAAGGCTTGCTTGACCGCCACTTCATCAAAGTGCAGCGAGCTGATGCCCACTTGCGGATGCAGCGCGCACACCCCGGTAAACAGCAGGTCGGCCTTTATGCTTTGGATAAGGCGCACAGTTTCGTGGCCGTTGGTGGAGAGCGTCGCGGGGTTGAGTTGGCCACCGGTGAGGATCACTTTTACATCGGGGTGGTCGGCCAATGCGATGGCGATCAAGGGCGACGTTGTGACCACGGTCAGGCGAATCGAGCGGGGCAATGACTGCGCGATCTGCAGCGTTGTGGACCCGGAATCGAACAGCACGATCTGGCCATCTTGCACGCGGTCGGCCGCCAGTCGGGCGAGGCGGCGCTTGGCCTCGTTGGTTTCGCCAACGCGGGTGAAAAAGTCTTTGCCAGTGTCCTTGGGTCGAGGCAGGGCGCCGCCGTGCACGCGTTGCAACAGGCCGGCGGCGGCGAGTTCGCCGAGGTCCCGGCGGATGGTGTCTTGGGATACGGCAAAGTGGTCCACCAATTCCGAGGCGGTGACTTTGCCGTCGCGTTCCAGCAACAACAGGATCTTCTGTTTGCGCAAAGAAGGCAGGTCAATGGCGTGATGAGTCTTGTGCATTGTTTTGCGTTATTTTGCGGGTTTGTGCAAGATTATGCGTCTGCCGATATAAACGCAATGGCTGGTTGAGCAGCCGATGGGCGGTTACTCTCAGTGTTCAGTTCAGGGAGAGGTGACTTAGATGTCGTTGATTACAACCATCGAAGATTTACGCAAGCTCGCGCAAAAACGTGTCCCACGGATGTTCTACGACTACGCCGACTCCGGCTCCTGGACTGAGAGCACCTACCGGGCGAATGAAAGCGATTTTGCCAGCATCAAATTCCGCCAGCGGGTGGCGCGCAATATCGACGAGCGCTCGATCCGTGCCAGCATGATCGGCCAGGACATGGCCATGCCGGTGGCGCTGGCGCCGACCGGATTGGCCGGCATGCAGCATGCCGATGGCGAGATCCTGACCGCCCGTGCGGCTGCCGCGTTTGGCCTGCGCTACACCTTGTCGACCATGAGTATCTGCTCCCTGGAAGACATCGCTGAACACGTCGGCCAGCCGTTCTGGTTCCAGTTGTATGTGATGCGCGATCGCGCTTTTATCGAACACTTGATCGAGCGCGCCAAGGCTGCAGGCGTGGATGCGTTGGTGCTGACCCTCGACCTGCAGATCCTCGGGCAACGCCACAAGGACTTGATCAACGGCCTCTCGGCACCGCCCAAACTGACCCTGCCGAATATCCTCAACATGGCCACCAAGCCGCGTTGGGTGATGGGCATGCTGGGCACCAAGCGCCGTGGTTTCGGCAATATCGTTGGGCATGTGAAAGGTGTGGCGGACATGAGTTCACTGTCTTCCTGGACGGCCCAGCAATTCGACCCGCGCCTGAGCTGGGACGATGTGGAGTGGATCAAGAAGTGCTGGGGCGGCAAGTTGATCATCAAGGGCATTCTCGATGTAGAAGATGCGCGCCTGGCCGCGAATTCCGGCGCCGATGCACTCGTGGTGAGCAATCACGGCGGTCGCCAGCTGGATGGCGCGCCGTCGAGCATCAGCCAACTGCCGGCAATCGTGGAGGCGGTGGGAGAGCGTATTGAAGTGTGGCTCGACGGCGGCATTCGTTCTGGCCAAGACGTGCTTAAGGCGATGGCGTTGGGTGCAAAAGGCACCATGATCGGTCGGCCGCATTTGTATGGCCTGGGTGCGATGGGCGAGGCGGGCGTGACCAAGGCACTTGAAATCATCGCCCGTGAGTTGGACGTGTCGATGGCGCTGTGTGGGTATAACGATATACGCGATGTGAATCGCGAGATTTTGTTGCCCGGCACATTTCCAGAAAACTTTTATTGAGCAAAAAAAACGTAAAAATATGAAAAGAGTTGTCCACGAAAACCGTGGGTATCTCTGTGGATAACTTTGCGAAGCCCCGACAGGGTTGGCGATTTAAGCCAAGATCAATATTTGATCAACTTCTGACTTGGCCCAGCATGGGCTGGGTTTGCGCTTGACAGGCAAGCGCGAATCCAGTGCCGGAATGTGTTTTCAAGACTCGCCGTTGCGGCCTGTGGCGTGCGTGACAACCTGGGGTGGCATCTTCGCTTGCATCAGTTTGTCCAACGCCTGGCCATAACTGCGACCGCCCAGGCTCATGCTGTTGTTATGGCTGGCGCCGGGTACCAATAACAGCCGTTTGGGTTCCTGGGCGGCTTCAAACAATTGTTGGCTGAAACGCGGCGGCACGTAGCGGTCGTCTAGGCCATGCACCACCAGCAACGGCATATGGATATCGGCAATCTTGTCGATGGAGTCGAATTTCTGCGACAGCAGCCAGCGCACCGGCAACGAACTATTGGCCACCGCCGTGGCTACATCTGCCAGCGAGGTAAAGGTGGATTCAATCACCAAGCCGCGAACTGGCAGTGGTGTTTGTTTGCCTAACTCGGCGGCCAGGTCGATGGCCACCGCGCCGCCCAGGGAGTGCCCGTAGATCAGGCGTTTGCTGGGGTCAGGTTGCAGCACCTGGAAGCGTTCCCAGGCAATTCGAGCGTCTTCATACACGCTGGTTTCTGACGGAAGCTCGCCGTGGCTCTGGCCGAAACCGCGGTAGTCGATGGCCAGCACCGAGTAGCCCAGGGCGTGCAATTGCTCGATGCGAAACAGTTGCCCGGTGAGGTTCCAGCGTACGCCGTGCAGGTAGAGGATCGCGGGTGCGTCCTTCTTGTCCGCCGGGTACCACCAGCCATGTATGTTCTGCCCCGATTTGAAACTGGCGGGTTTGAGTTCGAACTCCTGCACCGCCTTAGGTAAGCCGCTGTACCAGCTGGCGGTACCTGGCTCGATGCGAAACACCAGTTCGCGTTCCTTGTGCTGCAGCACGGTGCACCCCACCGGCAGGCCGACGATCAACAACGCCATGCACAACAGCGGAAACCAGCGCAGGCTCAGGCGCGAGAAAAAACGAGAGGGCATGAAGTTTCCAGAGAAAAGGTGAAGCAGGGTTTTTACCAGATGGCCCACACAGGCAGGAATTAATTCGACAGCCGTCCACGGGGATTGCTTGCAAAGTGTTACAGCATTGAACAATGCGTGCAGGGATTGTTAGGGTGGGGCCGAACAGGAGAGCAAGCACATGGATTTCACAGGCAAAACCGCAATCGTCACTGGCGGCGCACGCGGGTTGGGACTCAGCTATGCACGGGCACTGGCCCAAGGCGGCGCGCGAGTGGTGATCAGCGACATCGGCGCCGACAACGCCGGCTCAGGCAGCGATGCCTAGGTGGTGCAGTCGGCGGCAGAGGCCTTGCAGGCCGAAGGCTTGACTGTTATCGGCCATGGCGGTGACTTGTCCACGAACGAGGGCTGCCAACAACTGGTTGCGTACGCCATCGAGGCATTCGGCCAACTCGATATCCTGATTCACAACGCAGGCTGGGTGGGTTACCAGAACATCGCCGACCTCGACGTTGCGTTCCTGCAACGTGCCATGGATATCAATCTCTACGCACCACTCTGGTTGTGCAAGCACGCCTGGCCGCATCTGCTGCGTTCATCTGCGCCGCGCATCATTCTCACCACCTCCGACCGCGCCATGTATGCGCAATATGAACAGACCGGCCTGGTGGCCTACAGCGCAGGCAAGATGGCGCAACAATGCGATCTCGCCGGTCGCCAAGACGCGCATGTGGGGCGTGACCGAAGAACCGGATGAACTCAAGCCGGAGTGGGTGACGCCGGGGGTTGTGTTCCTTGCATCAACGCAGTGCGACGACACGGGTTATATTCTGCGCGCCAGCAACGGGCAATTCACCGCCACGCGCTTTACGGAAAATCCCGGTGTGGAATACCCCCGTGATTTGGCCCGAATCAAAGCCCGAAGCGCAGAAGAAGTCGCTGCCGCCTGGGGTCGCATCAAACAAACGCAGACACTTTCTTGAGAAAACCGATCATGGATAACAGCCCCGTTCGCATCACCGCAGAAGAGACACTCTCGGAAAACTGGTACCTGCTGAAAAAATACAGCTTCGACCTGCGCCGCCGCGACGGCAGCTGGCAAGCCCAGACCCGCGAGGTATACGACCGCGGCAATGGCGCGACCATCCTGCTGTACAACCGCGAGCGGCGCACCGTGTTGTTGATTCGCCAGTTTCGGATGCCGACGTTTGTCAATGATTACCACGGATACCTGATCGAAGCGGCGGCGGGGTTGCTCGACAATGCCAGTCCCGAAGAACGTATTCGCCTGGAAGCGGAAGAAGAAACCGGTTATCGCGTGGGGCATGTGGAGAAGGTTTATGCGGCATTCATGAGCCCGGGCTCGGTGACGGAGCGGATTCACTTTTTCATCGGTGAATATCAACCGGGGGATCAGGTGGGCAGCGGTGGCGGTCTGGAAGAAGAGGGCGAGGATATCGAGGTGCTGGAGCTTGGCTTTGAGCAAGCGCTGGCGATGGTGCAAAGCGGAGAGATTGCGGACGGGAAGACCATCATGCTGTTGCAGCATCTGGAGTTGCGGATGTTGAAAGAAGGGTGGTGAGTCAGCTTTTGTAGTGAGCAGGCTTGCCCTGCGCTGGGCTGCGAAGCAGCCCTAAAAACAGACACTGCCGATTTAACTGAAAAACCCGTTGCCTGGATTGGGGCCGCTGCGCGGCCCAACGCGAGCAAGCTCGCTCACCACAGGATGGGCTGTGTTGCCTCGGAGAGCGGTTTTGGTTTACCAAGTTGATTGGTCTTCGAGGCTGGCTTTTTGTAGATCGTCTCTCCAGACTTCGTTGGCAAGCCGATAGATGTCGGCGAAGAAGCCACGGGGATCGGCTATTTCTGTTTCATTCCAAGCCATGGTTATATATTCGTCGTAATCGCTTTTAAATTCTTTCGAAAAGTCGAAGTCGGGATTGTCTAGTGCATCCCTGAGCGTCGAGATTAATATAAAGCGATGTCTGTATGAAAAATACATAAGGTCTTTCAGGATAAAAGAAATTATGATTTTTTCCCTGTCTTTCTTGTTGTTAGGGTCATGCTTCCATAGTTCTTTGCCAACTGTTTCTTCAAGGTCGTATACCGATAAAGCTCCTAATATGTGAGAGATGTTAGGGGTGTAAGGAGTGTTCATAAATGGGCATTTCAGCATTGTGTAGTGGTCTAATGAAACCGGACACCCATTTAGGCGAGAATGCTCGCCAGAACGAGGTGTCAGATGACCAAACAACGCCGTACCTTTTCCCCTGAATTCAAACGCGAGGCTGCCGACCTCGTTCTTAAGCAGGATTACAGCTTCATTGAGGCCAGCCGCTCGCTTGGTGTCGGCGAGTCGGCTTTGCGCCGATGGGTCGACCAGGTGCAGCAAGAACGCACGGGCGTCACCCCGCAGAGCAAAGCGCTGACCC
>NZ_CAXAQM010000048.1:0-36039 GCF_963970525.1 Pseudomonas sp. EA_65y_Pfl1_P113 | reverse complement strand
CGCACCGACGTAGAACAGCAGGATGCGCCAGAACACCGAGCCGATAGCGCTTGGAATCGTCTTCTGCGGGTTGCGTGCTTCACCGGCGAGCATGGACCCCGAGCCCGAAGAGAAGGCCAGCGTCGGCAATACGGTAGCCATCGGTTTCGCCGCGGCCATCGGGCAGATCCTGTTGCTTGACCTGGTGTTCTCCATCGACAGCATCATCACCGCCGTGGGCATGACCGAGCACTTGCCGATCATGATCATTGCCGTGGTGACCTCGGTGATCGTGATGCTGGTGGCGGCCGAGCCGTTGGCCAAGTTCATCAACGATAACCCGACCGTGGTGATGCTGGCCCTGGGCTTCCTGATCATGATCGGTATGACCCTGATCGCCGAAGGCTTTGGTGCCCATGTGCCTAAAGGCTACGTTTACGCGGCCATGGCGTTCTCCGCGGCCATCGAATGTCTGAACATTGCCAGGCGCAACCGCCACAAGCGTTTGCTGGCGGCCCGGCAGTAACGGCTGAAACCAAAAGGCCGGCTGCGCTCACAAGAGCTCAGCCGGCCTTTTGCTGTCTGTTAGAATTCGCGCACTTGATAGCGTGAGGTCATACATGAACGAGCCGATTCGTCTTACCCAGTACAGCCATGGCGCGGGGTGTGGCTGCAAGATATCGCCCCAGGTATTGGAGGTGATCCTTGCCGGCAGCGGCGCGCAGAACCTCGACCCCAAGCTGTGGGTGGGCAACGCTTCGCGCGATGATGCAGCGGTGTACGCCATCGACGATGAGCGCGGCGTGGTCTCCACCACTGACTTTTTCATGCCGATTGTCGATGATCCCTTCGACTTCGGGCGGATTGCAGCGACGAACGCCATCAGCGACATCTACGCCATGGGCGGTGACCCGCTGATGGCCATCGCCATTCTCGGCTGGCCGGTCAATGTACTGGCACCGGAGATTGCCCGGGAAGTGATCCGTGGCGGCCGTTCCGTGTGCGACGAAGCCGGAATCCCACTGGCGGGGGGCCACTCCATCGATGCCCCGGAGCCGATCTTCGGGCTGGCCGTCACCGGCATCGTGCAAAAGCGCCATATGAAACGCAATGACACCGCAACCGTGGGTTGCCGGCTTTATCTCACCAAACCCCTGGGCATCGGCATCCTGACCACCGCTGAGAAGAAGGGCAAACTGCGTGAGGCGGATATCGGCCTGGCGCGTGACTGGATGTGTACGCTGAACACACCTGGCAGCCGTTTCGGCAAATTGACGGGTGTCACGGCGATGACCGATGTCACCGGTTTCGGCTTGCTGGGCCATCTGGTGGAAATGGCCGACGGCAGCCGCCTGACGGCCCGCATCGAATACAACAAAGTCCCACGTCTGCCGGGGATTGAGGACTACCTGGATCAAGGTTGCATGCCGGGTGGCACCCTGCGCAACTTCGACAGTTACTCCGCCAGGCTCGGGCGCCTGCAGGAGTTGCATAAGCGTGTGCTGTGTGACCCACAGACCAGCGGTGGCCTGTTGATCGCGGTCACCCCCGAGGGTGACGCCGAGTTTCATGTCGCCGCCGCCGAACTGGGCCTGGCCCTTGAGCCTATCGGCGAACTGGTTGAGCGACAGACCCACGCGGTAGAGGTGTTTTGATGGCCGCTGACATCACCGACTACCGCGATATCTTCCTCAATGACCGACCGATGATGGATACCCGCGCGCCGGTAGAGTTCGTCAAAGGTGCCTTCCCGGGTGTAGTCAACCTGCCGCTGATGAGCGATAACGAGCGTCAGCGGGTCGGTACCTGCTACAAACAGCAAGGCCAGCAGGCCGCAATCGTGCTGGGCCACGAGCTGGTGTCCGGGGCAATCAAGGCTGAACGCATCGATCAGTGGGCGCTGTTCGCGAAGACCAATCCCCATGGCTACCTGTATTGTTTTCGCGGTGGTTTGCGCTCGCAGATCGTGCAGCAATGGCTCAAGACTGAGGTGGGCATTGAGTACCCGCGTGTGGGCGGCGGTTACAAAGCCATGCGCACCTTTTTGCTGGAGACGCTCGAGCAAGCGGCAACGCAGTGTGATTTCGTATTGCTCGGCGGCATGACCGGCACTGGCAAGACCGAGGTGCTCGGCCAGTTACACAATGCCCTGGACCTGGAAAACCATGCCAACCATCGTGGTTCCAGCTTCGGCAAGCGCGCCACGGCGCAGCCGTCCAACATCGACTTTGAAAACCGCTTGGCGGTGGACCTGCTGAAAAAACGCGCAGGGGGGGGCCAGCAGTTCGTGATCGAGGACGAAAGCCGCATGATCGGCAGTTGCGCGCTGCCGTTGCCGTTGTATAAAGGCATGCAGACGTATCCGATGGTATGGCTTGAGGACAGCGTCGAAGGGCGGGTCGAGCGCATCTTGCGCGATTACGTGGTGGACCTGTGTGCCGAGTTCATCGCGCTGTTTGGCGAGCAGGGCCACGCGGTGTTTGCCGGGCGTCTGACCCAGAGCCTGGCCAACATCCACAAGCGCCTAGGTGGGGAGCGCTTCCAGCGGCTGCAGGCGATCCTGCAGGACGCGCTGGCGGAACAGGCGCGTAGCGGTGCAGTGGATTTGCATCGCGTGTGGATCGAAGCCTTGTTGCGCGAGTATTACGACCCGATGTATGCGTTTCAGCGGGAGAGCAAAGGCGCGCGGGTCGAGTTCGCGGGAGAGCAGAGGGCAGTAGTGGAGTATCTGCGTAACAGGGTGAATGGGTGATATTCAAGGGCCTATTCGCGAGCAAGTCACTCCCACATGTTGACCGTGTTCCTACAGGGTAAACGCGGTCTGGATGGGCGCGTGGGGGGGCGACGATTCGACTTGCTCGCGAAAGGGCCATCAGCCCCACTGAATAACTACAGGATGAGCGCCCCGATCAGCCCACACACCACCCCCGCCAGCATGGTCAACCCGGCCACCGTAATCAGCACCCTTGCATCAAAGTCCTTACGCAGCATCAGCAGCGACGGTAGGCTCACGCTGGGCAGGGTCATCAGCAACGCCACGGCCGGGCCGGTGCCCATGCCCAGGGTCATCATGGTTTGTACGATGGGAATCTCTGCGGCGGTCGGAATCACAAACAGCGTGCCGACGATTGCCAGTGGCACCAGCCACATCAGGCTGTTGGTCATGGCGCCGTCCACATGGGGGAATAGCCAGACTCGCGCCGCGCCCAGGACCAGCACCGCCAGGATATAGATCGGAATTGTGCTCCAAAACAGCTGCCACAGGGTGCGTAACCAGCGGCTCAGGAACGGTTGCGAGTCGACAATATTGACCTCGGCTATCGCATCCAGTGCGGCTGCCGGCACCTGTTCAGACCGCGCAATGCGCTGCGCCACGAGAGAGACACCCACCACCAGCACAATCCCCGCCACCAGCCGCAGGGCGGTAAAGCCCCAGCCCAGGACAAAACCCATGAACACCAGGGTGGCCGGGTTCAACACCGGGTTGGCGATCCAGAATGCCAGCGCGGCCCCCACCGATACTTGCTGACGCCGCATACCCGCCGCGACCGGCGCCGCACAGCAACTGCACATCATCCCCGGCAAAGCAAACAGCCCGCCGCGCAGGGTGGAGCCCAGTCCGGCGCGGCCAAACAGGCGCAGCAACCAGTCGCGGGGGATCAGCACTTGCAGCAATGAGCCAAGAATCACCGCCAGCACAGCGGCCTTCCAGATCGCCAGGAAATACACCTGGGCATAGGCCAGCGCCGCCGCCAATGGCGAGCGTTGTTGATCGTTGAGAATCGAGGCGCCGATGCTGTGGTTATCGGCGGCAACGAAGGCCTTGAGGTAGTAGGGGGACCACTTCACATAGTAGAGGCCAACGCAGGCTACCAGCAGGAACAGTGCAGGTTTCCACCAGATAGACCAGCCCCGGTTGGGCTGGGAGGAAGTGAGGTTAGGCATGGGGATGATCCGCAGGTGAGTCGATAGCGGCGTATCATACGCTGTCAGCTATCGGCACTCACCTGCGTGGGGTTCGGACAGGTCTGTTCACCGTTGTTCAAGCCTTGCTTGTAGTTGCGGCTCAGCAGCGAGGCCTTGCCGTTGTGCCAGGTCAGCGTCAGCACATACAGGGTGTCGTAGTCGCTGCCCGACCAATCGTCGGTGATGGTGTGCTTTTCGCCCGACGCTTCACTCGCCACCTTGTTGATCAACTCCGGCAGATAGCCGTGGGACCAAGCGGTGTAAATCGTGGCGTTGTGGTACTTGTCTTCCACCAGCTCATCGGCGAGGGCGCTGGTGTCGTTCGCGGAAAATTTGATGTTGACCGGCAGGCCGAGCTTGATCGCGCTGGGGCTGATGGTCATCAGGGGGCGAATGTAGCTGTAGGAATTGTCCAGCTCACCTTCCTCCACATTACGTGTGGGGTTGGCCGCAAATACGAAGTCGGCATTGCCGAATTTTTCCGGCAGCAGGGTGGCCAGGTTCATTGCTCTGTTGAGGCCTTGGCAATTGAGTTGGCCCAGGCCGCCTGCCGGTTTTTCACCATGGCGCAGGAACACCAGGGTTTGTACGCCGTTCACCTGTTCGGCCCTACTGACGCGCGATTCCAGGGTCAGGCCGATAGCGCCGCCTACGAGCAACAGCGGCAACATGATGTATGAATATCGTTTTAGGCGTAGCGCAAGGCACAACGGCTTGATGGTCATTATTGTCGAGTCTTCAGTGCATCGGATTAAGGCGGACAAGCCCGGCCCCAGTGACGCATCCGGCGTCCTGCGGTGTTCCCTGTCAGTATTGCGGTTCGCCTCCGTTCACCGTTTAAGCGCACTTAAGAGTGCGCGAGGGCCTATTGGTTCGCCCAGACGGGATAATAGCCAGCGGTTGTTGCGTATTGATGACCCATGCAGGACACGGAACAGATGTCTATCATGGAGCCTTTCTGTTCAGGAGCTCCCCGATGAACTCACTCGCTGCCTTCCCGATCAACAGCAAATGGCCCGCCCAGCATCCCGAGCGCTTGCAGCTGTACTCGCTGCCGACACCCAACGGGGTAAAAGTCTCGATCATGCTCGAAGAGCTGGGGCTGCCTTACGAAGCGCATAAAATCAGCTTCGAGACCCAGGACCAGTTGTCTCCCGAGTTCCTGTCCCTGAACCCCAACAATAAGATCCCCGCGATCATCGACCCCGATGGTCCCAGCGGCCAGCCACTGGCGCTGTTCGAGTCCGGCGCGATCCTGATCTACCTGGCGGAAAAAACCAGCCAACTGCTCTCCGAAGACCCCGCCACCCGCTATGAAACGATTCAGTGGCTGATGTTTCAGATGGGGGGCATCGGCCCGATGTTTGGCCAGTTGGGGTTTTTCAATAAATTTGCCGGCAAAGCCTACGAAGACAAGCGCCCCCGCGACCGTTACGCTGCCGAATCCAGGCGCCTGCTGGACGTGTTGGAAAAACGCCTGCTGGGCCGCACCTGGATCATGGGTGACGACTACAGCATCGCCGACATCGCCACCTTCCCGTGGATCCGCAACCTGATCGGTTTCTACGAGTCCGGTGACCTGGTGGGCATCGCCGACTTCCCCAATGTACTGCGCGCGCTGGACGGTTTCGTCGCACGGCCGGCGGTGATCCGTGGCCTTAGTATTCCGAGCTGAGCATGCCGACTTTCGATTTCAAACAGCTGGATGTCTTCACCAGCGTTTCGCTCAAAGGCAACCCATTGGCGGTGGTGTTCGGCGCCGATAGCCTGACCGACCAGCAGATGGCGGACTTTGCCAACTGGACCAACCTGAGCGAAACCACGTTCCTGCTGACCCCGCGCGACCCCGAGGCGGACTACCGGGTGCGGATTTTCACGACCTTGCAGGAACTGCCTTTTGCCGGGCACCCGACACTGGGCAGTTGCCACGCATGGCTGCAGGCGGGCGGTATTCCCAAAGGTGAGGAAATAATCCAAGAGTGCGAAATCGGCTTGGTGCGTATCCGTCGCCAGCATGATGAGCTGGCGTTTATCGCACCGCCTTTGTTGCGCGCCGGGCCGGTGGAAGCGCCTGTCATAGAGCGCGTTCGCCTGGCGTTGGGCTTGGCGCCAGAGGCCATCCTGCGTAGCCAGTGGGTCGACAACGGCGCGGGATGGTTGGCAGTGATGCTGGCTGATCGCAATCAGGTGCTGGATCTGCAACCGGATTACTCACAACTGCTCGGTTTGGCCGTGGGTGTGATCGCCCCCTGTGATCCCGCGAGGGACGACGTGGATGCGCAATTTGAAGTTCGCGCCTTTATCGCGGGCGACGGCGCCCCGGAAGACCCCGCCACCGGCAGCTTGAATGCCGGTGTCGCGCAATGGCTGCTGGCCGAAGGCCTGGCGCCTGAGCGCTATATGGTCAGCCAGGGCACTGCGCTGGGGCGTGCGGGGCGTATTCGCATTGAACGCCAGGGTGAGGAAATCTGGGTGGGTGGCGCTGTGGCGGTGTGTATCGAAGGGCGTTTACAGCTCTAGATCAATAAATTGTTACGGCCCTCGCAATACACTATTGGGCCCTCCGGGTTTGTGTTGCCGGTGCCTGGGGGCATAAGCTTCGCCCCAAAGTTTTGACCTTTATCCAGGATTGCCATGACCAGCCAGTTCCCCCAAGCCCGTCCACGCCGCCTGCGCCGCTCCCCGGAGCTGCGTGGCTTGTTTCAGGAAAGCGAGTTCACCCTCAACGACTTGGTACTGCCGATTTTCGTCGAAGAAGAAATCGACGACTTCGTGCCCATCACCAGCATGCCGGGCGTGTTACGCATCCCCGAGAAAAAACTGGCCGGTGAAATCGAGCGCTATGCGCGTGCCGGCATCAAGTCGGTGATGACCTTTGGCGTGTCCCACCACTTGGACGCCAACGGCAGCGACACCTGGAAAGAACGCGGCCTGGTTTCGCGCATGTCCTCGATCATCAAGGACGCGGTGCCGGAAATGATCGTGATGTCCGACACTTGCTTCTGTGAATACACCGACCATGGCCACTGCGGCGTGATGCACGGTGCGCATGTCGACAATGACGCGACGCTGGTCAACCTCGGCAAGCAAGCCGTGGCCGCTGCCCGTGCTGGCGCTGATGTGATCGCCCCTTCGGCAGCGATGGACGGTCAGGTCCAGGCAATCCGCCGCGCCTTGGACGACGCCGGTTTCACCCACCTCCCGATCATGGCTTACTCCACCAAATTCGCCTCGGCCCTCTACGGCCCGTTCCGCGAAGCCGGCGGCAGCGCGCTCAAGGGGGACCGCAAAAGCTACCAGATGAACCCAATGAACCGCCGCGAAGCCGTGCGCGAATCGCTGCTGGACGAACAGGAAGGTGCCGATGCGTTGATGGTCAAGCCGGCCGGCGCCTACCTCGATATCATCCGCGATATCCGCGAAGCCTCGCGTTTGCCGGTGGCGGCTTATCAGGTCAGTGGCGAGTACGCGATGATTAAGTTCGGCGCCCAGGCTGGCGCGATTGATGAGGATCGTGTGGTGCGTGAGACCTTGGGGTCGATCAAGCGCGCGGGTGCGGATTTGATCTTCACCTACTTCGCGATGGACCTGGCACTGGCCGGGATCTAGAAAACACCGCAAGTCTAAATGTGTGTGGGCTTGCCCGCGATGACAGTGGGTCAGTTGCAAATATTCAGCTGACCCACTGCCATCGCGGGCAAGCCCACATTGTTTGATTGCAGTGTTTATCAGCGCTGCGCAAACGCCAGGTTCAAGCCCAACCCCGCAAAGGCCGCCGCGAAACTGCGGCGCAGCCAATTCTGCACCCGTGGCGACTCGATCACTGCGCGGCGAAACACATTGGCCAGCAGGCCATACATCACGAACACCGCAAACGTCATCGCCATGAATACAGCACTCAGCACCAGCATTTGCAGGGCAGGGGCCGTGCTGCCTGGCGTGACGAACTGGGGCAGGAAGGCCAGGAAGAAAATGGTCAGCTTCGGGTTGAGAATGTTCATCAACAGGCCGCGCAACATCAGGGTCCGTGCACTTGAAAGCGCAGGGGTGTCGCTGACCGCAAACGCCGAGCGATCCCGCCAAGTGGCGTATGCCACGTACAACAGGTAGGCGACGCCTGCGTACTTGAGCGTATCGAACGCTAATGCACTGGTGTGCAATAGGGCGGACAGACCAAGAATCGAAGCCAGTAAGTGGGGAATGATCCCGGCGGTACAGCCCAGCGCGGCGAACACACTGGCGCGCTTGCCGGCGGTGAGGCCTGTGGACACGGTAAAAATCACGCCGGTGCCGGGAATCAGCACGACGATCAGGCAGGTGATGAGGAAGTTCAGGCTGAGCATGGCATTCAAACTCCGTGTAAGAATGGTCGATGACAGATCCTGTCACGTTTGTGATTGCCTGGCGAGCACGCCAGCGCGGCGAACCCTGGTTAGACTTACCGGTCGATATCTGCAACGCCCGGCCCGCCGTCATCCAAGGAAACCCCATGTATTCAAGCCGCCTGATCCTGTGCCTTGCCACGTTGCTGGTGCTGGCCGGTTGCTCTACAACCCGCAACCCGCAACAGCCGGAGCGCAGCGAGGCTGAGGTGAAGGCGCAGATCGTGCGCTTGCTGCCGGCTAACGTCTCGGACCGCAACGGTTGGGCCCAGGACATCTACACCGCCTTCGACACCCAGAAAATCTACCCCAGTACGGAAAATATCTGCGCCGTGCTGGCGGTGACCGAACAGGAATCCACTTACCAAGTCGATCCGCCCGTGCCGAACATGGGCAAGATCGCCCAGGATGAAATCCTGCGGCGTGCCGGTAAGGTCCATGTGCCAGCCTTTTTCGTACGCAGCGCACTTCAATTGCGCTCGCCCACGGGCAGCACATACGCCGATCGCCTGAGCGCCGCACGCACGGAGAGGGACCTGAGTGGCATCTTTGATGACTTCATCAGCATGGTGCCCCTGGGCAACACGTTATTCGGTGGTTTCAACCCGGTGCATACCGCAGGCCCGATGCAGGTCAGCATCGACTTTGCGCAGAAACAGGCACGGGGTTATCCCTACACGGTGGACGGCACTATTCGCCGTGAAGTCTTCACCCGCCGTGGCGGCATGTACTTCGGTATCGCGCATTTGCTGGGTTACCCGGTGAACTATGACCAGCCTGTGTACCGCTTCGCCGACTTCAATGCCGGTTGGTATGCCAGTCGCAATGCCGCGTTCCAGGCCGCCGTCAGCCGTGCCTCGGGCACCGAGTTGGCGCTGGATGGGGATTTGATACGGTACGGCTCATTGCTACCCGGCACCACCGAGTTGGCAGTGCGTTCCCTGGGCGCGAAGCTGGATATGCGCAATCCGAGCATCCGCAGCCAGCTGGATCAGGGTAAGCACCTGGATTTTGAAGAGACCGCTCTGTACAAACGCGTGTTCGCACTCGCGGACAAAGCCGCCGGCAAGCCGATGCCACGGGCGATCCTGCCGGGCATCGTGCTCAAGAGTCCGAAGATCACCCGCAACCTGACGACGGCGTGGTTTGCCAAGCGGGTGGATGAGCGGTATCAGCGTTGCATGAAGCGCTGATCAGATGCGGCGTTTGACAAAGCGGCGCCACAGCCACACCCACAACCACACCACCGGGAACGCCAGGATCACGAACGGCAGCACATAGCTTGAGCGTTCCAGGGCGTCGGCAGTGCCCTCGACCATATTGTCCCCCAGGTTGCTGAACATCCGACTGAACCGTGACGGCTGGTTCGCGCCGTCAAGGGAACGGAAGTTCAGGGTCACGCGGTTGGTGTCGAGACGGCGTTGCTGGCCGGCAGCGACTTGGGCGAGCGCCTGCAATTCGTTCTCTATACCCGCCTGTTCCTTGCTCAGGGCGATCAGGTCACTGACCGTGATGTCCTTGCGTTTGGCCAATTCATCCAGGCGTTGTTGCTGGGCCAGCAGGCGGTCCTGCCGGCGGCGTAAGTCGGCGACCGCATCGGCCAGGTCCTCGGCGGTGGTGATGCGTTGGCCGAGTTTGCCACCTTCAGCGGCCATCGCGACCATCGGCTCCACACCCGTCGGCGCGATACGTAGAATGATCTGGCCACCGTTGCCGTCTTCGGTGATGCCCAGGATATTGCACGCGCCAAAGCGTGCTGTTTCGCAGGCCTCGCGTGTCGCCTGCATGCGCGGCGCGAGCAGGGCGCCGGGCAGGGCCAGGCTCAGCTCGTGCTCGTAGGCCAATTGCGCACCGGCACGGCTCTGCTCGCCGTTGATCACCCTGGCGCGGGAGTGGTCCTTGGGCGAGCAGCCAACCAGGGCCAGGCCGGCGACCAAGATTATTAAGCCGGTGCGAAGCGGATGGGGCTTGCCGTCCAGATGGCGCATTGCTGTTCCTTGCGGGGTACGGGGGGATTTTACGGCGATTAAAGCGGGTCTGGTGGATTAACGCAAAGCATCGCGGGGGATTTGCGTGATGGATGGTAATGGCCGCTGCTTGTGGCGTGGCGTACACCTCAATCTTCAGTTCAAGGAAGCGTTCGCCATGATCGCCCACTCAGTGCCCGAAGGTTTCGTTTCGCTGCCCCGCAGCAGCCCATTGCTTGATCTGCTTGGCCCGGCGTATTGCCGGGGTGACGGCGTGCACCTGGAAATCGCCCTGCGTGCCGACAATCGCCACGCCAATGGACGCGGCACGGTGCATGGCGGCGTGTTGGCGACCTTGGCAGATGTCGGCATGGGCTACGCGATGGCGTTTTCCATTGAGCCGCCACTGCCGCTGATTACCGCGAGCATGACCTTGGATTACCTGGGGGCGGTGCAGGTTGGGGAGTGGATCGTGGTGCGCATGGAACATCACAAACGCGGGCGGCAGATGGCGTTTGCCACGGTGAGCCTGCAGGTGGGGGAGAAGGTGGTGGCGCGGGCGAGTGCGGTGTTTGCGGTGCCGCGCAGTAGCTAGCGAGCAAGCCCGCACACATTTGAACTGTGTTTTTTCAGGCGTACCGCGAAAAGAAAAGGCCCGGTTTTCGTGGAACCGAGCCTCCTCCCTGTTGCTCTTTGAATCAGTTGCGTTCGAGAGCGAGGGCCACGCCTTGGCCGCCGCCGATGCACAGCGTCGCCAGGCCTTTCTTGGCGTCGCGTTTGATCATTTCATGCAGCAGGGTCACCAGCACGCGGCAGCCTGAGGCGCCAATCGGATGGCCGATGGCGATGGCGCCGCCGTTGACGTTGACCTTGTTGGCGTCCCATTCCAGTTCTTTGCCTACCGCCAGGGATTGCGCGGCGAAGGCTTCGTTGGCTTCGATCAGGTCCAGGTCGCCCAGGCCCCAACCGGCTTTGTCCAGGCAGCGGCGGGTGGCCGAGACTGGGCCGATACCCATGATGGCCGGGTCGACGCCGGCGTTGGCGTAGCTGGCGATGCGCGCCAAGACCGGAAGGCCGAGGGCCTTGGCTTTGGCGGCACTCATCAGCAGCACCGCAGCAGCGCCATCGTTCAGGCTGGACGCGTTGCCGGCGGTGACGCTGCCGTCTTTCTTGAAAGCAGGTTTGAGCTTGGCCAGGGACTCGGCGGTGGTGCCGGCGCGCGGCTGTTCGTCCACGGCGAAGGCTACCGGGTCGCCTTTGCGCTGGGGAATCAGGATCGGGGTGATCTCATCCACAAAGCGGCCGGCTTCGATCGCAGCAGTCGCTTTTTGCTGTGAGGCGGCGGCGAACGCATCCTGGGCTTCACGGCTGATGCCGTACTTATCGACCAGATTCTCGGCGGTAATGCCCATGTGGTAGTCGTTGAACGCGTCCCACAGGCCGTCGGTGATCATGCTGTCGAGCATCTTGGCATGGCCCATGCGCAAACCAGTGCGCGCGGCGGGCAGTACGTACGGGGCCAAACTCATGTTCTCCATGCCGCCGGCAATGATGACCTCGGCGTCACCGCAACGGATGGCTTGGGCGCCCAGGTGCAGGGCCTTGAGGCCAGAGCCGCAGACCTTGTTCAAGGTCAGGCTTGGCACCGCATGGGGTAGGCCGGCGAGGATCGAGGCCTGGCGCGCCGGGTTCTGGCCGCTGCCCGCGGTGAGCACCTGGCCGAGGATCACTTCATCCACTTCGGCCGGGTCCAGGCCGGTCTGTTCCAACAAGCGACGGATCACGGCGGCGCCCAGTTCGGGGGCCGGGATATTCGCCAGCGAACCCTGGAAGCTGCCAACGGCGGTGCGGGTGGCAGCAACAATCACGACGTCTTGCATGAGCTCTGTCCTCACTGGAAGTGCATTTCTGGAACGTGGTCCGGGACGATCAGTTTACCGGCGGTCTTGCTCACAATCTCTTCCACGCTGACGCCAGGTGCGCGTTCCTTGAGGACAAAAGCGCCATTTTCTATTTCCAGGTACGCCAGGTCAGTCAGCACACGCTTGATGCAGTTCGCACCGGTCAGCGGCAGGCTGCACTGGCTGAGCAGCTTGGATTCACCATCCTTGGACGCGTGGGTCATGATCACGATGATGTTTTCTGCACCGGCCACCAGGTCCATGGCACCGCCCATGCCTTTGACCAGCTTGCCGGGGATCATCCACGAGGCGATGTTGCCCTGTACGTCCACTTCAAATGCGCCGAGCACGGTAAGGTCGACGTGGCCGCCGCGAATCATCGCGAAGGACTCGGCGGAGGAGAAGATCGACGCACCGATGCGTGCGGTGACGGTTTGCTTGCCGGCGTTGATCATGTCGGCGTCAATGGTGTCTTCGGTTGGAAACGGGCCCATGCCGAGCAGGCCGTTCTCCGATTGCAGCATGACTTCCATGCCTTCGGGAATGTAGTTGGCCACCAGGGTCGGAATGCCGATGCCGAGGTTGACGTAGAAACCGTCCTGCATTTCGCGGGCGACGCGTTGAGCCATTTGTTCGCGGGTAAGAGCCATTTTATGAGTCCTTATTGTTCGGGCTGGAGGCGGATTATTTGCGCACGGTGCGCTGTTCGATGCGCTTCTCGAACGTGCCGCAGATGATCCGGTCGACGTAGATGCCAGGGGTGTGGATCTGCGCCGGGTCCAGCTCGCCCGGTTCGACGATTTCCTCGACTTCGACCACGGTGATCTTGCCGGCGGTGGCTGCCAGCGGGTTGAAGTTCTGGGCGGTGTGGCGGTAGATGACGTTGCCGAAATGGTCGGCTTTCCAGCCTTTGACGATGGCGAAGTCACCGGTGATGGATTCTTCCATCAGGTACGGGCGACCGTTGAATTCGCGGGTTTCCTTGCCCTCGGCAACCGGGGTGCCGACGCCGGTGGCGGTAAAGAAGGCTGGGATGCCGGCGCCGCCTGCGCGCATTTTCTCGGCCAGGGTGCCTTGGGGGGTCAGCACCACTTCTATTTCGCCGCTGAGCAATTGCTTCTCGAACAAGGCGTTTTCACCGACGTAGGACGCGATCACTTTGCTGATCTGCTTTTCTTCCAGCAGCACGCCCAGGCCAAAACCGTCGACGCCGCAGTTGTTCGAAACCACGGTCAGGTTGCGGGTGCCTTTGCGCTTGATCTCGGCGATGAGGTTTTCCGGAATGCCGCACAGGCCAAAACCGCCGGAGAGGACGGTCATGCCGTCTTCAAGGCCTGCCAATGCTTCCTCGTAGGACGCCACGCGTTTATCGAAACCTGCCATATGCACCTCTATTATTGTTTGTGGGCCAGCCAATGAACCGAGTGTTGCTCTGACGGATTGATTTGTTAAGTTGTTTTTTTAGGTTGATTGATTTAGAAAACAGAATAATTAGCTTCAAGCCGCAAGCTTCAAGCCTAGTCAGCGGCCGCTTTAACTTGCAGCTTTCAACTTGTCACTTGGAGCTTACCCATGACCGTTAAACAGATGAGGGCGTTTCTCGCCGTGGCCCAGAGCCTGAGTTTTGCCGCCGCCTGCGAGCGCCTGCATCTTTCCCAATCGGCGCTGAGCCTGACCATCAAGGGGCTGGAAGAAGGGTTGGGCGGGCGCCTGTTCAGTCGCAATACGCGTAACGTTGCGTTGACCCCTGAAGGCGAATCCCTGTTGCCCCTGGCGCGCCGACTGATTGCCGACTGGGACAACGCCGAAGACGAACTGCGCCAGCGCTTCACCTTGCAGCGCGGGCGCGTCACGGTGGCGGCGATGCCGTCGTTTGCCGGCAATTTGCTGCCGCCGATCCTGAAAATATTCCGCGCGCGTTACCCTCAGGTAAATGTGACCGTGCATGACTTGATCAATGAGCAGGTGCTGGAGATGGTCCGCGATCGCCAGGTGGAGCTGGGCGTGGCATTCGAGCCCTCCGAAGGATCATCGTTGGCGTTTACCCCGCTGTACCTGGACCGGTTTATTGCGGTTGTGCCGGGTGACTCAGTCTTGGCGCAATGCACAGAAATCGATTGGAAAACCCTGCTGGAGCAGCCGTTCATTACGCTGCAACGGCCTTCGACGGTGCGGGTGATGCTGGAAGAACACCTGGGCGCCTTGCAGATGAAGTTGCCCGTAGCACTGGAGAGCCATCAACTGGCGACAGTGGGCAAGATGGTGGCGAATGGTTTGGGTGTCAGTGCCGTACCTGCATTGTGCGCGCGGCAGATGGTCGAGGCGGGTGCCCATTGCATCACCTTGAGCAATCCGGTGATTGAACGGCCGATTGGGGTGCTGACCAAGCCAGGGCATGAACTTTCGGCGGCAGCGCAGGTGCTGTTTGATATTTTTTGCGATGAGGCGGGGAAGGGACGATTACCCGCGTTGTTATAAAACACGTATTAAAAAGCCCGCTCGAATTAACGAGCGGGCTTAAATGTTTAAGGCTGTGTTATCAGCAGTATCTATCAATCACTTTAATCTGCGATTGGCCGTTGAGGTTCTGCCATTCGGTATTAAGTGTGTGGAAGACCTGTTCGATAAAGTTGCGATCGGCAGCAGCCTTCTTGCCAACATAACCCTGGCCACGGCGGTACATCTTCAGGCGTGCCGCCAGTTCACGGTTATTGCGGTCGAACTCGGCTTCTTCGGTATGGGGCGCCAGGCAGTCAATTTGGACTTCGCCCGATTTGCCAATCCACAGGATATGGTCGTCGAGCGTGTCTTTTTGCGCTGCGAACATCTCAGCCAATTCATCGATAGTGGGTTGGTTGTTCAGATTCATGTGTAAGCCCCTTGACCAGTTGGCGATCTATCAATTGATTCGTTAAAACTGCTTAGTTGTCTCCGGTTTTGAAAACCGGGCGTCAGCGACTGTCTGCCGAATACGGGCAGGGTCTTGAACCTGATGCATGTAGTCTTGCTGATGAACTGCTACGCAATGCTTTCTCAACGAAGACAAGCAGCACTTGCGCTCCTTGTACCGATCCTCTCGGCCGGTCAGCTTCATCAATCCGCCTTGTGGGCAGTGCACATCCGGAAAAAACAGCTCGGCGGTCAGACGAGCTCTTTCAAAACACTTGTTGCCAACGCTCCCGATCCGGGAGACGTCTCGATAATGCAAGGACAAAAACGTTACGTCAACGATTATGTAGTGATTATTTTTGGTCACTACATAATTTGTTGTGGGGGCGGGGTAATGCGGAGAAACGTGACTTGGGCGTCATTTTTTGGAAGGGTGGGTCGTAGGCTTTCCGTCGCTAATTCACCGCATCACCCATGGGGGAGCCAGCACGCCCGCCCCACATTTTTGAATTGCAGTGTTTTTGCTATTGCAATCGTTCAGCCAATAACGGCAACAGCAGCTCGCAGGACGCTTCGATCTTCGCCTGCAGCAGCTCATCCCCCCGAGTCTTGCCCAGGTTGATGGCGATCACCGGTTTGCCTTGCTCGACCATCGCTTTGCACAGACGAAACGCCGAATAGGCCATGAGCGACGAACCCACTACCAGCAAACCTTCCGCATGTTCCACCGCAGCCATTGCCTTGGCCGCTGTCGGCGGGGCTACGTTTTCGCCAAAAAACACCACGTCCGGCTTCAAGCGTTCGCCGTTGCAATGGGGGCAGCGGGGGACCTGGAAGCGCTCTTCGAAGGCCGGGTCCAGCAAGGTGTCGCCATCGGGCGCTTGCACGGCATCGACGCCGGCCAGGTAGGGATTTTCGATTTCCATCACGTGCTGGATCACATCACGCCTGCTGTGCTGCAGGCAATCCAGGCACAGTACCCGGTGCAGGCTGCCGTGCAGTTCGATCACTTCATCGCTTCCGGCTTGATCATGCAGGGTATCGACGTTTTGGGTGATCAGACCGCTGACGCGCTCCCGATGCTGCAGTGTCGCCAGCGCCAGGTGGGCCTTGTTCGGTTGCGCAATGCGTACCCTCGGCCACCCGAGCATCGCCCGCGCCCAATAACGGCGCCGCGCCTGCGGGGTGGCGAGGAACTCTTGATACATCATTGGCGCTTTACCTCGACGCACGCCTTCGCTGTCGCGGTAGTCGGGAATGCCCGACGACGTGCTGATCCCCGCACCGGTCAGCACCACAAAACGCCGTTCGGCCATGGCTCGGTGCAGGGTGTCGAGGTGATCCTCTTGATGTTCCAGCGTGTCGAGCATGGGTTCCCCTATTCGCCGCGGATGTATTGCTCCAGCTGTTTGATCAGGTCAGCCTGTTCGGCAATGGCTTCTTTCACCAAGTCACCGATGGACAGCAGGCCCAGCAGTTTGCCTTCTTCCACTACAGGCAAGTGGCGCAGGTGACTGTCGGTCATGATGTTCATGCATTCATCGACGCTCTTGTGGGTGTCGACGGTTATCACCGGAGAGCTCATCACCTCATGGACTTTTGTGGTGACCGACGATAGTCCCTTAAGCATGATTTTGCGTGCGTAATCACGTTCACTGATGATCCCTACCACCACGCCATCCTGGACGACCGGTAAGGCCCCGACGTTTTTCTCCGACATCCGCACCAGTGCTTCAAACACGGTATGGTCATGTTTGATGGTATGGACGTCCTGGTTTTTCTGGTCCTTGGCTTTGAGCACTTGTGCAACGGTTTTCATGGCGGCCACTCCGGTGTTGTTGTTAGGAAGTCCAAGTCTCCTTAAGAATCCTAGACGGCCCGCGCGAGGGCAAGGTCCAAAGCGGCGTTAAACCCGTCGAAAAACGTCATTCGCCGGATTTTTTCGGTGTTTACCCGGCATTTGTCGGCTTTCTTGCCCGCTTGGGGCTGGCTGCGGTTTTGCGTGGCGCGCTTTTGCGTTTCTTTTTCCACGGCGCGGCGCCTTTGCCTGCCGGGCTGGCCGGGCCAGTGATGGTCATGCGCATGCCATTGCAGCGCGCGACTTGCTTGCTCATCCAGGCTGCCTGTTTGGCGACGAACTCCTCCAGGCTCATTTCGCCGCTTTGCACCATATCCAGGGCCTGCTCCCAGATCGCGGTAGTGCCTGGGTCGGCGATGGCGCGGGGCACCGCGTCGATCAGGCTGAATGCCGCCGGGGTAGCCGACAGCGCCTTGCCATTCTTCACCAGGTAACCACGGTCCAGCAGGCCCTGGATAATCCCGGCGCGGGTGGCTTCGGTGCCAATACCGGTAGTGTCCTTGAGCTTTTGCTTGAGCAGCGGGTCTTCCACCAGCTTGGCGACGTTTTTCATTGCCTTGATCAGGTCGCCTTCGGTAAAGGGCTTGGGCGGTTGGGTCCACAAGTCCTTGAGGTTGACCTTGGCCACCGCGTAATCCTGGCCCTGCACCAATGTCGGCAGCGCTTGGGGGACGGGCGCCTCACGTCCCTTGGCTGGCGCCAGGGCTTCGGGCAAGGCGCGTTTCCAGCCAGGCTCGATCACCACTTTGCCCACTGCGCGCAACGCTTGGCCGGCACAGTCAAAATCCGCCTGGGTACGATCGTATTCATGGTTGGGCAGAAACTGCGCCAGGTAACGCGCGCGAATCAAGGTGTAGACCGCACGATGCTTGCCGGAGAGTTGACCCACGTCATTGCCGGCGCCGGTAGGAATGATGCCGTGGTGGGCGCTCACCTTGGCGTCGTTCCATGCCCGCGAGCGCCGCTGGGCATCGATATGCGGCATCAACTCGTTCACCGCTGCATCGGCGCGCCCGAGTGCGGCTAGGATCTTCGGTGCTTCACTGTGCTGACTTACCGGCAGGTAGCCGCAATCGCTGCGCGGATAGGTGATGACTTTGTGCGTTTCATACAGCGACTGAGCGATATCCAGGGTTTCCTGCGCGCCGAGCCCGAGTTTCTTGGAGCAGATTTCCTGCAGGGTGCCCAGGTCGAAGGGCAGGGGCGCCACTTCGCGCATGCGCTCGGTACGCAACTTCACCAGCCGTGCGCTGGCGGCATTGCGCATGGCATCAGCGGCGTCCCGCGCCACTTGCGGGTTGAGGCAGCGGCCCTGGTCATCACAGGTGTCCTCGGCCGCACGCCATTGGGCGGTGAAGGTCATGCGCTCATGGTGCAGGTCGACATCGATGGCCCAGTAAGCCACCGGTACGAAGTCGGTAATGCTGCGGTCGCGGTCCACGACCAGGCGCAAGGTCGGTGTTTGCACGCGGCCTACTGGCAGCACGCCTTGATAACCCGACTGGCGCCCAAGCAATGTAAACAGGCGGCTCATGTTCATGCCGATCAGCCAGTCGGCGCGGGAGCGGCCCAGGGCCGAATGATACAGGCTGAAAGTCTCGGTGCCTGGCTTGAGGGACGCCAGGGCCTTGCGAATGGAGGCATCGTCCAGCGCCGACAGCCACAGCCGCTGGATCGGCCCGCGATAGCGACAATGCTCCACCAGTTCGCGCGCAATCATCTCGCCTTCACGGTCGGCGTCGGTGGCAATTACCAACGCCTGCGCTTCTCCCAGCAAACGCTTGACCGCCTTGAATTGGCTGGCGGTCTTGGGCTTGACCCGCATCTTCCATTTTTCCGGGACGATCGGCAGGTCGGCCAGCACCCAGCGCTTGTACTTGGCGTCGTAGGCATCCGGCGGGGCGGTTTCCAGCAGGTGGCCGATGCACCAAGTGACGGTGACCCCATTGCCCAGCCAGCACCCATCGCCGCGCCGGTTGGCGCCGAGCACGGCCGCGATATCCTTGGCCTGGGAGGGTTTTTCACAGAGGTACAGCCGCATGGTCATCACATCAGATCGGGTTGATGCTGTGCAGGATGCTTAGTAAGCGGCGTTCCGGCAACCATTATCTGTATGGATGTACAGCTGAAAGTTTCAAGCGACAAGCTGCAAGAAAGAGCCCATTGGCTTTTACTTGCTGCTTGTCGCTTGCCCCTTGAAGCTTATTCAGTTGTTATCAATGTCCACGTGCCGCGTTTCTTTGAGGCAAATCAACCCCACAATCAGGCTCACCCCGGTCACCACCACCGGGTACCACAAGCCATAGAAGATATCGCCGGTGTACACCACCAAGGCAAACGATACGGTCGGCAGGAACCCGCCAAACCAGCCGTTACCAATGTGGTAGGGCAGCGACATCGAGGTGTAGCGGATACGCGTCGGAAACAGTTCCACCATCAGCGCTGCCAGTGGGCCGTAGCACATGGCGGCGATCAGGATCAGCGCCACGATCAGCACCACTACCATCACCTTGTTGACCTGGGCCATATCCGCCGAAGACGGATAACCGGCCAGGGTCACGGCGCCACGCAGGGCTTTTTCGTCAAACCCATCGATACGCACGTCGCCCACACTCACCTGCACCGGGCTGCCCGCCGGTGCGGCAGCGCTGCTGTAGGGCAGGCCTTGCTTGACGAGGAAGGTCTTGACCTTGTCGCACGGGCTGTCAAATTTCGCCTTGCCCACCGGGTCGAACTGGAAAGTACAGGTGGACGGGTCGGCCAGTACGGTGATTGGGGCCTGGCGGCTGGCCTGGTCCATTGCCGGGTTGGTGTAGTGCGCCAGGCTCTTGAAGATCGGGAAGTACAGCGCGGTTGCCAGCAGCAGGCCGAGCATCAGCACCGGCTTGCGCCCCACCTTGTCTGACAGCCAGCCAAAGAAGATAAAGAACGGCGCGCCAATCACCACGCTGATGATCAACAGCATATTGGCCAGGGCAGGGTCCATCTTCAGGAACTGCGTGAGGAAGAACAGCACGTAGAACTGGGACGCGTAGAAGGTCACTGCTTGCCCGCCGTTGATGCTGAACAGCGCGATCAGCACCACCTTGAGGTTTTCCCATTTGCCGAACGACTCGCGGATCGGCGACTTGCTGGTCTTGCCTTCCTCTTTCATTTTCAGGAACGCTGGCGACTCATGCAGGCTCATGCGGATCCACGTGGAAATACCCAGCAGCACAATGGAAAACAGGAACGGAATCCGCCAGCCCCAGACTTCGAACTGGTCACCGGTGAAGTAACGGCAGGCCAGTACCACCAGCAGCGACAGCAGCAAGCCGATGGTCGCGGTGGATTGAATCCAACTGGTGTGGAGCCCGCGTTTGCCGGCTGGTGCATGCTCGGCCACATAAGTCGCCGCGCCGCCGTATTCGCCGCCCAGTGCCAAGCCTTGCAGCATGCGCAGCAGGATCAGAATGATCGGTGCCGCAATGCCAATGCTGGCGTAAGTCGGCAGCAGCCCGACGCAGAAGGTCGCCAGGCCCATCAAAATGATGGTGACCAGAAAGGTGTATTTACGCCCGATCATGTCGCCCAAGCGGCCAAATACCAACGCACCGAACGGCCGCACCACAAAGCCGGCGGCAAAGGCCATCAAGGCAAAGATGAACGCCGTGGTGTCGTTGACCCCGGCAAAGAACTGCTTGCTGATCACCGCCGCCAGGGCGCCGTAGAGGAAAAAGTCATACCACTCGAACACCGTCCCGAGGGACGAGGCGAAGATGACTTTCTTTGAGTCGTTGCGGGTACTGGCGGTGGTGACCGCCGAGCCCAGGGGTTGAGCATGTTCTGACATCGGTTAGCCCTCACAGTGATTATTTATTGTTGTTCCACTGTCGGCGCCAGTTTCAGCGCCGCTATTCAGATTGCATGAACCAGTTCTTTCTCCGGGGCGAGACTCCTTGTATTCGGCGAAAGGATCAGCTGCGCGGCCTTCTCCGCGATCATCAGCGTAGGTGAACAGGTGTTGCCGGACGTAATGCGCGGCATGATCGACGCATCGGCGATGCGCAATCCAGGCACACCATGCACGCGCAGTTGGGCATCGACCACCGCGTCTTTATCGCTGCCCATGCGGCAGGTGCCGGCCGGGTGGAAGATGGTCGTGCCGATGCGCGCGGCGGCTTCGTGCAGTTCGTCCTCGGTTTGCAGTGAATCGCCCGGTAGGTATTCCACCGGCTTGAATGGGCTCAGGGCCGGGGCTGCGACGATGCGGCGCGTCAGGCGGATGGCATCGGCGGCCACGCGCAAATCTTGCGGATGGCTGAGGTAGTTGGGGCGGATCAGCGGTGCGTCCGCCGGGTTGGCCGAGCGAATGTCGATACGTCCGCGACTTTGCGGGCGCAGGTCGCAGACCGACGCGGTAAACGCCGGGAACGCGTGCAGCGGCTCGCCAAAGCGCTCAAGCGACAGCGGTTGCACATGGTATTGAAGATTGGCCGAGGTTTGTTCCGGGCCCGAGCGGGCAAACGCGCCGAGCTGGCTGGGTGCCATCGACAGCGGGCCGCTGCGGTCGTACAGGTAGCGCAGGCCCATGCCCATCTTGCCCCATACGGTGCCAGCGATCTGGTTGAGGGTGCGGGCGTTTTCCAGCTTGTAGATCAGCCGCAATTGCAGGTGATCCTGCAGGTTACCGCCCACGCCCGGCAGTTCATGCAGCACGTCGATGCCCAGCGGCTTGAGCACGCTGGAGGGCCCTATCCCCGAGCGCTGCAAAATCCCCGGCGAGCCGACGGAGCCGGCGCACAGCACAATCTCTTTGCGCGCCTTCCAGCTCACCTGCTGGCCCTGCTGACGACCAACCACCTGTGAGGCTCGGCCGTTTTCCAGCAGCACGCGGTCTACTTCCACTTCGGTCAGCACGGTGAGATTGGGGCGCTGACGGATCGGCTTGAGAAATGCCTTGGCCGCGTTCCAGCGCACACCGGCTTTCTGGTTGACCTGGAAATAGCCGCAGCCTTCGTTGTCGCCCTGATTGAAGTCGCTGATCGGCGCGATGCCACTTTGCGCCGCCGCGTCACGAAAGGCGTCGAGGATCGGCCAGTGCAGGCGCTGTTGTTCGACTCGCCACTCACCCCCATTGCTATGGAATTGGGAGTCACCGGCAAAATGATTTTCGCTCTGTTTGAACAACGGCAGCACGTCTTTCCAGGCCCAGCCGGCGTTGCCTTCTGCCGCCCAGCCGTCGTAATCCTGGGCCTGGCCGCGCATGTAGATCATGCCGTTGATCGATGAGCAGCCGCCCAGCACCTTACCGCGTGGATAGCTCAGTGCACGGCCTTGCAGGCCTTCCTGGGCTTCGGTCTTGAAGCACCAGTCGGTGCGCGGGTTGCCGATGCAGAACAGGTAGCCGACGGGGATATGGATCCAGGGGTAATTGTCGCGGCCGCCGGCTTCAAGCAGTAGCACGCGGTGAGCGGGGTTGGCGGACAGACGATTGGCGAGCAGGCAGCCCGCGGGGCCGGCGCCTACGACGATGTAATCGTATTCAGCAGTTGCAATGGGCATCTGAAGGTCTCGCTTGTTTTTCTTATTGGTTCCATCCTAGTTGTTAGTTTTCGTCTTAAAAATGTTAGTTTTTACCCAGCTGCTGTTCGTTTTTAAACAGCACGACCCCGTGTCACGCAATGGAGGCGCCATGTTCGATTGGAATGACCTGCGGTACTTTCTTGAGTTGCAGCGCAGCGGCCGCCTACTCACCGCCGCGCAACGCCTGAAAACCACCCATGCCACCGTGGCACGGCACATCGAGGCGATCGAGAAAAGCCTCGGTACTGCGCTGTTCGTACAGCATGCCCAAGGCTACGAGCTGACCCCTGCCGGCGAAGCCTTGCTCAAACACGCCGAAGCCATGGAAAACGTCGCGCTGCTGGCTGAAGACGAACTGACCCACTCCGCCGCGCCTTTGGGCAAGATCCGCCTGGGCGTCGCCGAAGGGCTGGGCGTGATGTTCCTGGCCAGCCGCATGGGTGGGCTTTTCGAACGCTACCCCGGACTGGAAGTGGAGCTGGTGGCAGTGCCGCGCTTTGTCAGCATCCTCAACCGCGAGGCGGAAATCAGCATCCACCTTGAACGGCCCAGCGTCGATCAATTGGTCACCCGCAAACTCACCGACTACCGCCTGGCCCTCTACGCCAGCCGCGCCTACCTGGACCGTAACCCGCCGATCGAAAAGCGCGAAGACCTCGCGGTGCATTCGTGGATCGATTACGTCGACGACCTGCTGTTCAGCCAGGAACTGAAGTTCCTCAGCAGCTTCTGCCGCAACCCCAAAGTGGTGTTCCACAGCACCAGCGTGATAGCCCAGCACCAGGCGGCACGCTCAGGGTTGGGCATTGCGGTGTTGCCGTGTTTCATGGCCTCGGCTGATCCGGAGCTGGTGGCTTTGCTGCCGGGGGAGGGAATTCAGCGCAGCTACTGGATCAGTTCGCGGCGGGAGTTGCACAAGTCAGTGCGGTTGCGGGTGTTGTGGGATTACGTGGTGGAGTTGTGCGCGCGGGAGCAAAGCTTGCTCCTCGGCGAGATCTGACTGACCGGATCAAGACGGTGGGAACTGTGCAGGTTCACTCAAACCTGTCAGGCGCGCAACTCGAACTCTGCGCTGCCCAACCGCTCTCCATTCACCACCACGTGCACGCTATGCCTGCCGGGGTAATGCCTGCGCGTGGTCAGCTCGCGAATATGCTGCTCGCGCCGGATGCTGAGGTGTTCCCCAGCGCCGAGGGTAAGCGTCTTGAGTTTGAACACCTTTGCCGCGCTGTGCCCGGCACTTTTCACATAGTCGATCGCGTAATCCACCACCAGTTTCTGTGGGGCGGCGGCGGTTGATTCCAGGCTGAAGGACAGCTCGATCCGTTCCCCCAGGTTGATCACCGCCGGTGTCACCTTGAGGTCATGGATCTTCACCTCGGCCCTGGCCCCGGCGCCCATGATCGTCAGCGCCCGGGTGTTGCCTTGCTTGATCAGGCTGCGCAAGGCGTGGCGGGCGATCCAGGCGGTGTGCGGGTTGTCCAGGTTCCAACCCTCGATCAGGCTGAGCACCCACTCCGGGTGGTCCTTGGTGATGTCGTTGAGGTGGTTGGCCACAGACTTGCGCACATAAAGGCTGCCGTCGGCCTTGAGGTTGTCGAGGATCGACGCGCACAGTTCAGGGTTCGCCTGGACTTCGGCCAGGCGGAACGACCACGGCAGACGCGGCCGCGAGCCTTCGCTGGCGAGGCGGCGCACGTGTTCGTTGTCATCTAGCGACCATGTCTGCATCACCGCCAACGTGCGCTGGAAGTCATCCAGCAGGAAGTGGCGGATGGCGAATTCGGCGGAGCCAAAGGTGGTGAAGTATTGGAGTGCAGCCATGGAGCGCTTGAAGTCATCCCGCCCGTAATTCGCCACGAAGTGCGGCAGGAACAGGCTGACGAACGCGCTGTTCAGGCGCGGGGCGAGGGCGTAAAGCAGCTTGAGGGTTTGCGCATAATCCAGCGGGATCACTGCATGCAGGCTCTCGCTGACCCGCGCCATGCGCTGCATCACCGACAACTCCGTCAGCCCGGACTTGGCGTGCTGGAGGAAGCCCTTGGCGTCGAAGGCCGGGTACACCGCCGTCATTTGCGTGGCGATGTGGTGCAGGCGTTCGATGTTGAAGATTTCCTTGAGGGCCGGGGCGCTTTGGTCAGTCATCGGTGATTCCATAGGGGATGTTTAGAGAAACCAGCGGTATTCCCGCGCAGGGATCTCTTGCTGGAAAGCCAAGTGGTCCTGGCGTTTGTTCTCGCAGTACACGTCGACAAATTCGGCGCCCAGCTTATCGCGCAGTACCGGTTGATGTTGCATGGCGCGCACGGCGTCGAGCATTTCCAGGGGGAAGTCGGTACCGCTGGTGCGATCTTCGTTCAGTGGGGCGATGGGTTCGCGCTTGGCTTCAAGACCGTGCTCCAAGCCCACCAGGATCGCCGCCAGCACCAGGTACGGGTTGGCATCCGCACTCGCCAGGCGATGCTCTACGCGCAGGTTGCGCGGGTCGGACTCGGGGATCCGCACGCACGCATCACGGTCTTCAAAGCCCCAACTGGCGCGCGTTGCCGCGTTGACCGTGCCGCCCAGGCGGCGAAAGGCGTTGTGGTTGGGCGAAAAGATCGGCATGCAGTGCGGCAACAATTCCAGGCAGCCGGCCACGGCATGGCGCAATGGCTGCTGCTGGTGCGCTGCCAGCAGGTTATTGCCCGCGCCGTCATACAGGCTGACATGCACATGCATGCCGCTCCCGGGGAATTGCAGGTAGGGTTTGGCCATGAAGCTCGCACGGTAACCGTGCTTGAGCGCTACGCCGCGGGTGCTGCGACAGAACAGGGCGGCCCAGTCGGCGGCGCGCATACCGTCGCCCTGGTGACCGAAGTTGATTTCGAACTGGCCGGGGCCGATTTCGGCAGTGATCACCGTGATGTCGATGCCCTGGTTCTTGGCGGTTTGCGCCATGTCGTCGAGCACTTCGCTGAAACGCGATAGCCGTTCGATATGCAGGTTGGGTTGGTCGTCGGGGTCGTCACTCAGTGGGTCGCGGGCGCATTGCGGCAGGCCATTGTCGAGTTTCTTGTCGAACAGGTAGAACTCCAACTCGAACGCCACCACCGGGTGAATGCCCTTGTGTTGCAGGCGTTCCAGCACCTTGGCCAGCACTTCGCGAGGTTCGAATTCGATGGGCGCTTCGGTACCGTCTGAGGTAATCAGCATCTGGCCCAGCGGCTGCGACTCCCAGCTCACCGGCTTGAGCGTGCCCGGCACCAGACGGCGGTTGGCATCCGGGTCGCCGTCGTTGAAGCAATAGTCACCAATCTTGAACAGCCCCCCCTGAGCCCCCAGCAGCACGGCGTTCTGTGGCAGCTTCAGCGGGCTGCCGGCGGCGACTTTTTCCAGCATCTCGATGGGGTAACGCTTGCCGTAGAAGTGCCCTGGAATGTCCAAGGCGATCAAGTCTACGTAACGCACGTCGGGATGGTTCTGGCGAAAGGTCCGTACTTCGGCCAATAACGTGGTGGCATGGCTTTTCACGGGTGCAGCTCCTAGTTGTAAACCCACAACACGCGGGCGGGCAGGTCGGTCAGATTGGCGTAGCGGCAATGGGCGAAGCTGGCCAGGTGGAAGCTGTCGCCGGGGCCGAGGGTGGCCGGATCGGTCTCACCGTCGACCCACAGCGTCAATTCGCCCTCCAGTACAAAGCCGGCCTGCTCGGCGCGGTCGCTCATGGTTTGTTCACCGCTGTTGGCTCCGGGAGCCAACAGACTGTCGAGCATCGAAAAGGCGCCGTTCATGCTGGGCGAGACGAGGATGTCGGTGATGCCATTGGCGTAATACACCGTGCGCCGCTCGTTGGGCCGGGTGATCCAGTCCACCGCCTTGGGTTTGGGCTGGCTGTAGAAGTAGGTGGTGGGCACGTCGAGGGCATGGCTGATGGCGGTCAAATCGGCCACGGTCGGGCGCGACAGGCCGCGTTCGACCTGGGACAGGAAACCCACGGATCGCTCGATTTTCTGCGCGAGCTGGGCGAGGGTAAGCTTCTTGTGCTTGCGCAGATCGTGGATCAGTGCGGCCAGGGTGGAGAGTTCTTCTTGTGGGGTCATGAAATTTATTTTGATAAATTTCATGAAAAATTACAGGATTTATTTCATGGAGGCAATGGAATGGATTTAGACGCGCACTTATTTGAGCTTGAACAGGCGCTGCAGCAAACGACTACCCGTTCGAATGCGACGCGGTTGGCGGAGCTATTGGCGGATGATTTTGTTGAGTTTGGTGCCAGTGGAAATGTGTGGGGCAGCAAGGCAGAGGTGATTTCCGGACTGCAGGATCAGGTGTTTTCTGCGCGCTGTATAACTGATTTCACGGTGAAAAGGCTGACTGAAGGTGTGGCTCTGGTGACCTATCGCTCTCATCGGCACGCAGGTGGGGCTTCGCTGCGCAGCTCGGTATGGCGAGCTGAAGAGGGGCAGTGGCGGATGGTGTTCCATCAAGGCACACCTGTGGCAGTTGCCTAGCTCACTCCGTGCCAAGGCTTGATTGAATGATCAGACCCGCCAGCGGTCCGAACCTGGGTAAGCGCCATTAATTGAAGGAGCACCCATGAAGTCCAAGTCCCTAATCGCCTGCCTGCTGGTTGCCGCCAGCCTGTCCACCGCCAGCTTTGTCGTGCACGCCGGTGATACCCCCCAGGAAACCGTGCAACCTTCGAATATCAACGCCCGTGACTTGAAAGAGGGCGACCGCGCACCGGATATGTTGATGCGCAAGGAATCAGCTGTCAGCGACTGGAAAAAACGCGGCCTCAAGCAGCCTGAAGAAGACAGCCAGTGGGCGCGGGTGGGCGATAAATTCGTCCTGCTCAAGACCACTAACGGCACCATCCTTGAGATCACTCCCGTCAAGAAATGACCTTGCATTCGTGCCCTGTTCCTGAGTTAAGGTAGCCGGCCGTAAAGGCCGCGTTACCTTCCAGGAAAGAAAGCAGGATGCTTGCCACAATAAGAAACTACCCCCGCACCGTTAACCTGTTGCTGTCCGCCACGTTGATGCTCACGTTGGCCAAGGCGATCACGTTTCCGTACTTGGTGATTTACCTCACCAGCCACTTTGCCCTTGATATCACTCAGGTCGGTCTGGTGATCGGCAGTTCGCTGATTGTCGGCTCGCTGCTCAGCGTCTATGGCGGCTTCCTGGTCGACCGTATCAACAGCTACCGGTTGCTGCTCGGCATGAGCGTGCTGTTTGTACTGGGCTTTATCGGCACGCTGCTCGCGCAGAATATCTGGGCGTTCTACAGCTGCCTGATCCTGATCAACCTGGCCTACGCGGTGATCGATATCGCGGTCAAAGCCGGTTTTGCCAGCTTGTTGCCCGAAGACGCACGCAGCGAAGTGTTTTCCATCAAGTACACCCTGACCAATATCGGCTATGCCGTAGGGCCTTTTTTCGGGGCGATGATTGCCAAGCTGGACATCAGCTTGCCGTTTATCCTTTCGGCGCTATTGGGTGTAGGGTTTTTCCTGCTGTATTGGCGTTGGGGTGACCGCACGTTGGCGACCGTTGATGCCACGCAAAAGCCGGTGCCCTTTCTTGCCGTTGGCCGCGTGCTGTTGCGCGATCGTCGCCTGGTCTGCTTCACCGTTGGCGGCGTGCTCAGCGCCGTGGTATTCGGTCAGTTCACTGCATGGCTGTCGCAATATTTGGTCACCACCACCACCGCCGAATACACCTACACCGTGGTCAGCGCCGTGCTGACCACCAACGCCGTGTTGGTGATTGCCCTGCAGTATGTGATTGGGCGGCGCATCTCGCATCGCTACTTGGGCCAGTGGCTGATCGCAGGACTGGGCATGTTCATGCTGGGGATCATTGGTTTTGCGCTGTCCACCAGCGTGCTGTGGTGGGTATTGGCAATGGCGGTGTTCACGGTGGGGGAGATCATCGTGTTTCCGGCCGAGTACATGTTTATCGACCGCATCGCCCCGGACCACCTGCGCGGCATGTACTACGGGGCGCAGAACCTGTCCAACCTGGGGGCTGCCCTTGGGCCGGTGTTGTGTGGGCTGGTGCTGGCCAGCCTGCCGGCCCACTACATGTTCTACATGCTGGGGGCGTTTATCATTGCGGGCGGGGTGTTCTATTTCATGGGTGCGTCGCTGAAGGCAAATCATCCAGCGTGAGCTTGCCCACGGTGTTGCATTGCAGTTCGTAACGCAGCTCTTCCACCATTTTTTCGACTTCTTGCGGGGTCTGCAGCCGGTTCGTGCTGATCCCGGTGACAACCAGGTCGACCCGGCCGGTCTCCGCGTCGTAGACCTTGAGGGTCAGCGACGCGTCCCGGCACAGGGTGAATTCGCACGTCAGTGGCGACAGACCTTCTTCGATGCAATTGCGCAGTTGAGAGAGGGTAAACATGTGGGTTCCTTCAGGGTGTTAATGCGGTGGCACACGATCAAAGCCTTGTGCCCACGCCCTGAAGGTTAGGGTTTACTTGCCCGTGTCATAAGTTGAATTCGCACTAGACGCACTAGTGCATTTGCACCGCATTCACTTGTTCTTGAGCCGCAACTCGCGGGCAAACAGTCCGCGTTCGCGGGCCCAAACGATCGCTGCACTACGACTATGCACCCCCAGCTTGGAGTACACCGTGGCCACATGGTTACGCACCGTGTTGGGCGCCAGTTTTAGGCGCGAGGCAATTTCCTTGTCAGCCAGCCCTTCGCAGATCAACCCCAAAACATCCCGCTCGCGGGCCGTGAGGTCGGTGAACGCGACATTCGGCAGGTTGGGGCTGTTGACGCTTTTGGCGTTCGCCAGTTTCTCGATCAGTGTCTGGCTGAACCATGAAGCGTCTTGCATGACTTCCTCGATGGCGGCCACCAGTTCCAGCTCCGAGCGCTTGCGTTCGGTGATGTTCATCAGCACCAGCAGGTAGCAGGGCACATCCTGAATGATCACGGTGTCGGCGGACACGACACAGTCGATAACCTCATCGCCTTTCTTGCGCACCTTCAAGTCCTGGCCGTCAACGCTTCCGGCTTTTTCCAGGGTGGTGAACAACAGGGCGCCAGCCGTTGCGCTGTCGATAAAACCAATGTCTTCGATGGCCTTGCCGATCAATTCTTCGCTGGTGTACCCGGTGATCGTCATGAACGCCTCATTCACATCCACCACTTGGCGGTTGGCGGCGCTGCAGACCAACGTCGGCACCGGGGTCAGGCGAAATGATTTGGCAAACCGTTCTTCACTCTGGCGCAGCGCGGTTTCGGCCTTGCGCCGAGGCTCCAGGTCAGTGAAGGAGAACAGCATGCAGGCCTCTTCGTTCATGTCCAGCGGCTGGCCGGCGACGATCACCAGTTTGCTGCCGCCTTCGGGCAATCTCAGTTCGGCCTGCATCTGCGGTATGGTCGCGCCATCGCCCAAGCGCTGGATCGCCAGGCCCTTGCGCTCGGCCTGCTCCAGTACGTCCAGCTCATAGACGGACTTGCCGATGACTTGGTCGCGGTTGTAACCGGTCATCTCCAGAAAGCCTTGGTTGACCTTGATATAGCGCAAGTCGCTCAGACGGCAGATCACCGCAGGCGCCGGGTTGGCGTTGAAGGTTTTCTCGAAGCGCTGCTCGGCACTGGCCCATTCGGTAGCGTCGCTGAGGATCAGTACCAGCAGCTCCGGTTCGCCATGCGAGTCGGCGATCACCAGGCTGCGCAGGCGGTGTACCCAGGTTTTGTCCGAATCGGCGTTTGGAATCACCTCCACCACGACGTCGCTGAATTCGTCGCCAGCGGCAGCACGGGCCAGGGGATAGTTTTCCGGCAGCAGTGGGTGATTGTTGCGATAGCGCAGCGTGAAGCGCTCGGCATACGCCTGCGCATCCGCGCCTAGCCCCATCACGTCGCCCACGCCGTGCATGGTCAGTGCGGCTTCGTTGGCCCACAGGATGGTCTGGTCGACCTCGGCGAGAATGATCCCATCGGATAACCCGGAAATGATCTGCTGCAGTTGGCGGCGGTTGGTTTCTTTAGCGAGGACGTCCTGGCTCATGATTTCTCCGGAAAAAAGCGCATAAAAACTCCGACATGCACGCTTCAGGATAGTGCAGAGAAAGTGAGGGGGACGGAGTGCAAATGCATCAGGCAATCTGGTGCATTTGCGCCACGACTGAACAGCTATCGTTTCGCCACACGCCTACTCAACAAGGCACATCGTCGTGCTCCCATAACGTGCGAAGTACCTCTGTATGACCACTGTCTATGAAACCGATCGCTCGCTGTTTCGCGTGCCCTGAAGCGCGGTGTTGGCCGGTAGTGCAATTGCCCTGGTGACCTACCTGGTCCTTAGTGTGCTCGACACCGCCGGCAACATGGTGGGTAAAGGCTTGTCGGCTGCCAGCAGCGGTATTGCCGCGGCGACGGATGCAGCGACCAATCCTGCGCAGGCAGGCGACCAGTTGAAGCAGTGGTTTGAACGCGTGATAGCGTCCGGTGAACGCGGCGGATAAAGAAGCGCTGGTCAACTTCGTGGCGGCGCGTACCGGCAAGAGTAAGGAAGAAGCCACGCAGATCGTCGACAATTACGCCCAGGCTTATCAGCAAGCCATGCAGAAGGTCGAAGAGCTGAAGCAACAGGCTGAACAGAAAGCCCGTGAAGTGGCTGCCAAGCAGGTTTCCCGTGCGGCCTGGAGCACCTTGGCGATGCTGCTGTTGGGGGGCGGCGCTGAGCTTCTTTGTGGGACGTATGGCGCTGACTAATCGTCGCGTACCGTTGGCCTGACGTGTTGTGATGAGGGTGGTGAGAGGGGGACCTCTCACCACGCTTTTGCTAAACCACTAACCATCCCACGACTGGCACGATGATCAGCGTACTCAACGCCATTGAGAGCACGTTACCGATGTAGGGGTGGAAGTGGGCCGGCAACCTCCCCGCGATGGCGCACGCTAAAGGTGGAGCAATCAATGCACCGAGCAGCGCACTTGATCCCATCACCATCCAACTTCCTCCATGGGTCAACACGGCAGCCGGTACTACTGACACCAAGGGAACATAGGTGGGATACCATCCTCGCTTGATCCACTCACGTCGCCAGATGACCACACCCAGCGCAGACGTCAGTGCTTGCGCGCCGATCAGGTGCAATATGAGGCCTGAGCCGTACGCCGGGCTCACGGGATTCAGGGCGTACGCCAAGAGGACTCCCGCCAACAGACCCAGACTGGCTAGCTCGTTTCCAAAAAACGGCGCTTCGGAGAAATCTGCCAGCACCCGGCGCAGGCTCCAAGTCACGCCATAAGTGGGAAGAGCGGCAGGCTCCGGTTTGGCCGGTGGGGTAAAGTCCGAGCGCACCACAGAGGGCATCCGACGGCATAGCATAAACGCGATCACGCTACCGATAGCCATGCCCATCACATTGCCAATCACCGTCGGCAACCCCAGCGGCACGCAGACAAAGTTGACGATCAACAGGCACATCGGCGTAACGAGCACAGCGCCCAGTGCTGCGCCAGTGAGGGTGACCTTCCACCCGCCGCCAAACATCAGCACCATTGCCGCCGGCAACGAGACGAACGCCGCGAACGTCGGTTGCCACGTCTCAGCGGTGACAGCCCATCCCCACAGCAGGTTGCTGAGTAGCAGGCCGAGCAACGAGCTGGTTATCAGCCAAGGCCATAATCCGGTCCCATAGGAAATGGAGAAACCTTGCCAGGCCTTACCCCTTCGGCTGGCCCACCAGGCCAGGTAGGCACCTCCCAGCAGGCCGAGCGACGCCAGTTCATGTTTGTAGAAAGCGACCTCGCTGATATCGCCAAGTACCCAGCGCAGCCAGGCAACAGGGTGTGGGAGGCTTTGCACCATATCGGTGTAGCCAGGCCAGGGCCCGGTGAACGCTAACCACATAATGATCAGAGCGCTGGTCAGCGCAATGACAACAACAGTCTTGTCAATGTTGGACCAGGGGGTTCGTGGTTTTTCTAAGAGGTTACCCATAGTCAACCCTCCAATCAGCGCGGCAGGGCAGGGTGTTGGGCGTAACCGAGCATTTGATCGTAGAGATCATTGCGTCGATCACGTTGCAAATCGTTGAGGCTGTTCCAGATCGGTGCACTGCGGGCGCTGGTGATATCAATGTCGGCGAACAAAATTTCCTGGCGATTGGCCGAAGCGACAGCGCCAATCGGCCAGCCATTGGTTCCGGCAATCAATGAGCATCCGAGGTAACGGGCGTCTCGCTCCTCGCCAATGCGGCTGGCGGCAGCGATAAACACGTTGTTGACGTGGGCGGCGGTCATCGTCAGGTATGACGCCATGCATTTTCCCGCGTCGTCGAATAGCGGCGGTGGCGTCCACACCCAGTTGTTCAGGCTGCAAATAATATCTGCGCCTTGCTGGCTGAGAATGCGCGGTACCTCCGGGAACCAGATGTCCCAGCAAATCAGCAAGCCAATACGGCCGATCGGCGTTTCAAATACCGGAAAGCCTGTATCGCCGGGGGTGAACCATAGCTTTTCCAGGTTCCACAAATGCGCTTTGCGGTATTTTCCGATGTAGCCTTCGGGACCTAACAGCACGGCCGTATTGAATAGCTGCATACCGTCTATTTCACATAGGCCTGCTACCAGATACACCTGGTGCCTGCAGGCAAAATCTATCCACGCCTGCACGCTGGTACCGTCTGGCACTCGTTCTGCGTGATCAAAAGCATCCTGGCGACTGCTGAAGAAATACCCGCAATTGGTGAGCTCGGGCAGCACGATCAGGTTGGCTCCGCCGTTCGCGGCTTCGGCCGCCAGTGCGAGGCTCTGACTCAGATTATTGGCGCGGTTGGCCATGCCGACCTGTGGATCAAGTTGAATGACCGCTACGCGTGCAGGGCTTACTGGTTCGCTCATTGAGGTGACCTCTTATTGTTATACAACCGGAAAATGGTTGGATGTTTATAAGAGGCGACAATATGTTTAATTGAAAGTCAGACGGTTCTCGTTGCTGCGTAGTCTATTTCCTTTGTTGCTCGGTTTTGTAGGCTGGGTAGTCCTGCATGTCAAAGCCGCCGTTGAAATTGGCGCGTGTTTTATTGCAGATGTTTATCACGGTGTCGACGGCGCCTCTGAAGCAAGGCTCAGTCCAGCCAGCATCAACGGAAAACGACTCGCCGCAGAGATAAAGTCCCGATTTGTGGGAGAAGTCCCTGTTGTATTTCATTAAGGACACCGCGGCGTAGTAGGTGCCTGCGCGATAGAGCTTTGCACAACCCAGCGAGTGCTTGTCGTTCATCCAGCGTTGAACGACGGCCTGTTTATGTCCTATATAAGGTGATATTTTTTCTTTGATGTTTGTGGACTTCAAGAGGATTCGGTCAAGCTCTTTTATGCATTTATCGACCAGTTGTTCGTCGTCAAATACCGATAGCTTGGTCGCGTCGTCTTCCCACGTGTAGCTGAGGAGGATGCAGTCATAGGTATTATTATTGTGGTAGCGGTAGGTATATACATCATGTACCCAGCTGTCCGTAACGATCGCTTGAGGTATGTTCTTGTTCTCTGAGAGAAACGACTTTTTTAGTGGCGCGTAGACTTTGCAGCTGGTTTCCCAGTGGGCGGTCTTATAGGCTTCTATGATGTTGAATGGGAGTGTCTCCTGGCTGAAGTTTTCAATTGATACTTGTGTCTCGATCAGCCAGGAGGGGAGTGTCATTACGACAGCGTCACAATCGATAAATACGTTTTCTGTTTTGTCTTTTTGTGTGGCATTCCAGCTGTAATACACCCGTATTTTTCCGTTCTTGAGTTTTTTCAGTGTTGTCACTGCACTGCTGGTCAGTAAACCGGATGGGCGCTTTAAAAGGTGTTCGTACAAAGAATCATCGGTCTCGTCGGGTTTTATGAAGAGCAGCGATTCCGCCAGCGATCCAAGGCCAATATAGTTTGGTTTGTTGAATTTCAGCCCTCTGGAGTCCAGCGTCTCTTTAGCATTCAAGTACGGTGCGTCCATGGGCGTACCGTCTGCGTCAACCCGTCCGTGGATCAACTGCAGATGACTGCTGAATCCAAATATCGCCGTGCGCAGAGGGTAAAGCGCGCAGACGTCATAGAAGGCGCCCCAACTGCCATCACCTATTCCGATGGCGTAGAACACTGCAGATTCCTGGGCACTCATACCCAGGCCGCCAAAGTTTCCAGGATCCCTGTGGTGCCACGTATCAATACTTGGCAACTTGACCAGGTCCCGAAAGGACATACCTTCGTATTTTCTTACTATCGATGCCCACATGTCCTCCCAGCGTTCGGAGCCGTAATTTTCGGAGACGCACAGCGTCATACGCTCGGCAAATGTCTTCCATTTCGCGAAAACGTGGCCCAGCGTTTGCCCTGGCGGGGCTGTTTTTCCATCGGCGTTTTTCCAGATCAGCAGGGTGGGTTCACTGCTGTTATCTATGCTCCCTTCTCTGAGGAATATACCTGTTGAGCGGACGGCCGGGCTGCCCGGGTTTGGAAAGTCTGAATGGCGCAAATCGAATTCGTTAGCGTAATAGGCCATCAGTGAGCGACCGTCTTTGGGAGGCTCATTTGTCTTGTTGAAGAACGGCATCCTCATTGCACCCATCTCGAAAGGGGGCCTGCCTGGCGTGTTGGTGTGATTGTTCCCAAGGGCGGTAAGGTGTCGGCCGCCAATACGCTTGGATTTTTCGAGTAAGGTAATGTTTGTGAACCCGCACCTGTAAAGCTCGCGTGCAGTCGTCAGGCCGGTAATGCCAGCGCCAATAACGCAGATCTTATGATTGGGTTCAGTGGCCTGGGCAATCCCGTTTACCTGTTCAACCAACGCGCGGTAGTCAAAGCACAGGTCGGGTGGATTAGGAAATGTTGCCCTCCATTTCTTCTCGGTAGAGCGCTTTTCTCGATGCTGGCGCTGGGCGATGTCTGCGGGGTAGTTGAAGCCGGAACCGATGGTCATTCTGATATTCCCTATTCAGCGTAATGAACGCTTCATAGGTTGAGCGTTAGCACTGGGCGCGAGAAATAAGCTGAAGGTGTTTTGGGGGGAGGGGACATCGTGTTTTTTTGTAAGTGAATTTCAGGCAGCAAGCGCAGAGAGAGCCCTCTGATCCTGAAAGGCGCTGCGGCGCGTAGAAACTGTCAGTGTTGCGTTTGAAGCTTGCCAAACCCGCTTGATTCTGGGAAAAACGCCATCCTTTGCGTCCTCAATGAGAACCGCCATGAGCCACGACGAACTCCAAATCACCGACATCCGCCCCGGCACTGGCAAAGCCGTGGTCAAGGGCGCGTTGATTACTACCCAATACACCGGCACCCTGGAAGACGGCACGGTATTCGATTCGTCCTGGGAGCGCGGCAAACCGTTCCAGTGTGTGATCGGCACCGGGCGGGTGATCAAGGGCTGGGAGCAACAATTTTCAATGTGACCCTGAAGAGTGTAGTGGTCTAATTTCCCCGGACACCTCGATAGGTGGAGAATGCATCTATCGAGGAGTTTTTCATGACTGGCAAACGCAGGACATTCGACGACAGCTTCAAGCTGCAAGTCGTAAAAATGATCAA
>NZ_CAXAQM010000047.1:0-36072 GCF_963970525.1 Pseudomonas sp. EA_65y_Pfl1_P113 | reverse complement strand
TTGATCATTTTTACGACTTGCAGCTTGAAGCTGTCGTCGAATGTCCTGCGTTTGCCAGTCATGAAAAACTCCTCGATAGATGCATTCTCCACCTATCGAGGTGTCCGGGGAAATTAGACCACTACAGCTCGCCGTATGCTGCTCGGTCAGTTTCTTCGCCCAGGCTGCGGAACCTCTCGAACTGGGAGTAATCGATGTCACTGCCAATGCGATCAAACCCAACTCCAACACCCTTCCAGCCCCCTATGCTGGCGGTCAGGTGGCGAGGGGCGGTCAAATGGGAGTGCTGGGTAATCAGGACAGCATGGATGTCCCCTTTGTAATGACCAGCTACACCTCGAAGCTGATCGAGGATCAACAAGCAGAAGACGTAGGCGACGTGCTGCTAAATGATCCGTCGGTACGTCAATCCTACGGGTTTGGTAACCAGTCCCAGGTGTTCGTCATTCGAGGCTTGCCACTGACCGGCGACGACATTTCCTACAACGGGTTATATGGCGTCTTGCCCCGTCAAATTCTGTCGACGGACGCCATTGAGCGCGTCGAGGTGTTCAAAGGCCCCAATGCTTTCATCAATGGTGTGAGCCCCACTGGCTCGGGTCTTGGGGGTGGCGTCAATCTTCAGCCGAAGCGCGCAGAGGATGTACCGACTCGACGCTATACGCAGGACATCAGCACCGATGGCCGTATTGGTGAGCATTTGGATATCGGACAGCGATTCGGCGAAGACAACCGATTTGGCGCCAGGGTAAACCTGAGCCAGCGGGAAGGTGAAACGGCGATTGATAATGAAGATCAACGTACAAAGCTGTTCGTAGCGGGCCTTGATTATCGCGGTGACGGCTTCCGCGCTTCCACCGATTTCGGGTATCAGAAACAGCGCGTCAACGGACTGCGTAACTCAGTCAACGTTGGCAATGCCACTCACATCCCCACTGCCCCTCACGCCAGTCATAACTATGGTCAGGATTGGACGTATTCTGAAACAGAAGACACTTTCGGGATGGTTCGGGGTGATTGGGATCTGAGCGAGAACTGGACGGCATACCTTGCTGGCGGCGTGAAGCACACCCGAGAAACGGGCGTCTATGCCACGCCGACACTCGTAGGCAATAACGGCGTAGCTACGATTGGTGGCTCAGAAATCCCGCACAATGAAGACAATACGACGTTCAGCGCAGGGTTAAATGGGCGCTTCAACACTGGCCCGATTTCCCACCAGATCGCTATTGGCGGCTCAACCATCTGGACAGAGCAGGAGAACGCTTACACGTTCTATCGCTCGGTTCCCGGCAATAGCAATATCTACAATACCCCAGCGCTTCCCAAGCCTACCGCTGTGTCCATCACCGGTGGTGAAATGGGTGATCCAGGGGTGACTGGCAAAACCCGAAATCGTAGCCTTGCGGTTTCCGATACGCTGGGTTTTTTCGATGACAAACTGCTCGTCACTTATGGTGTCCGGCGTCAGCAATTACGTGTCGAAAACTACCGATACGATGGGACCACTTCAAACGGTGTAGCCAATCCGGCAAACGATGGCAGTCGTAGCACCATTTACGATGAGTCCATCACCACGCCTGTATATGGCATCGTGTTCAAGCCCGTGGACAGCGTCTCTCTTTACGCCAATCGAATCGAAGGTCTCGCAAAAGGCCCAGTTGCGTCGGGTACAGGCATCACGAACTTGGGCGAAGCCTTTCCTCCTGGGCGCACAAAGCAGCTGGAAGCGGGCATCAAGCTGGACATGCAAACCTTCGGCGCCAACTTGAGTGTATTCCGCATCGAGAAACCTTCCGATGGGTATGTCGACAACGCGCAGAGACTCTATGTGCGTGATGGCGAGCAGGTGAATAAAGGGCTAGAGATCAGCGTCTTTGGCGAACCCATTGAGGGCCTGCGGTTGATGGCGGGCGGCACGCGCATGACCTCAGAGCTGAAGAAGACCGCTGGAGGCTTGAACGATGGCAACCACGCGATTGGCGTGCCGACGTTTCAACTCAATGCCAGCGTAGACTGGGACGTTCCAGGCATCGAAGGGGCCGCTCTTAGCGCGAGGATGCTACGCACTGGCGGGCAGTATGCCGATCAGGCGAACAACTTGAGCTTGCCTACCTGGAACCGTTTCGACGCTGGGGCACGCTATAAGATGAAGCTCGCTGAAAAAGACCTGACTCTGCGAGTCAATGTGGAAAACATTACCGACAAGAATTACTGGGCGTCGGCAAATGGCGGCTACCTCTCGCAGGGCGACCCCCGCTTGGTGAAGTTCTCGGGAACCATTGATTTCTGAGTTCGGCCCGCGACAGCCTAGAGCATCAACGCTATTCAGGGTTCATGGTGACGGAAAGATCATCGACTCAATAAGCGCCAGTCGACGTGAACATGGATGGATGTGCCTCAGCGACATAATAGTAAGCCTTTGACCGAAAGCAGCCGCTCGTGAGTAGCTGCTTTTGGCCGAACGCGGCCATACGATTTGTCTCACGACTATCGAGCTCTTTGTGATTTTTGTTCGGTCGGCAGGACGCCGGGGAAGGCAAAAACAGTTCCTATACCAAAACCGCACCCCTCGCAGAATGCGGCCTGTAGCTTGGTTGGTAGCTGCGAGTAAAGGAACGCCGACGGCCTCCGAGATACCAGCCCGCTTGATTTTGCATAGCGGTCTTGAAAACCGGCGAACGTTAATAGCGTTCCCAGGGTTCGAATCCCTGGTTTCCCGCCAAGATTCAGACGAAAGCCTCGCGAAAGCGGGGCTTTTGTGTTTCTGGCATCCGGTGACTCTTTCAGTTGAACACCTGATCGTTTCCGCATCATTTCAGGCAGTTTCCGCAACTCAATGTCAGCGGGTCGGTTTCACGATCTCCCCGACACGCCTGTAAACCGTCTCGGTGATGCGTTTGTCTGTATGCCCCAGTAGGCGGCTGGCATCGCCCAGGTCTAGGATTTCACTAGCGGCTTTCGGGCGGATGTCACGGAACTGGAACTGACGGATGCTTGCTGCCAGAACCCCGTCACCTGCCTCCCTGGCGATGACAATCGCCTTATCCCGCGCATCGTCAAAGCGCAGCCTCAGCATGTGCCTGGTCACCTGCCTCCCATCCTCAGTGACGATCAGATAAGGGTTTCTAACTCCACGGGCGCGTCTCTGTGCGATCAGGCGCTCAACCAACGCGCCTAAATCATTCATCGCGCCGGCGGCCGTCAGGCGGATTCGCAGCTTCTTTGACGTCTTGCCCTGAGATACCTGCAGGAATTCGTTAACCGCGTCGGCCTCCCGCATCGACAGCGTGTCGGCCGGGCGCTGGGCGGTCAGATACGCCAGGTCCATTGCGTCGCGCAGCTCTGAGGCTGCCACGGCATATACGGCGCTCCAGATTTCCTCGCTGGCGTAGAAGTCGCGCGGCGCCTCTTTGTTCTTGCGCACACCGGCCGCTGGGTTGGCTTCAGTTAATCCCCACTCGCGTGCGATGTTGTAGATGTGTGACAGCAGGGAGATCTCTCGGTTGGCGCGAACCTTGGCGGTGCGGCTGTCGCGATACTGCGCAATGATCTGCGGCGTTACCGCATCGATAGGCGCGTCACTGAACACGTTGCGCAGCTGTTTCAGGCTTAAACGGTTATCGCTCTGGGTCTTGGGCGTCTTACCTGGGATGATTTCGCGTTCGTACCGATCAAACACTTGGGCCAGCATGGCATTCTTCTTCGGCACCGGCTTGCAATCGAGCTTTGCCCATTCAGCCTTTGCGATATCCAAATCCCCCCCCCGAGCGGGATCTCCACCCGCTTCCCGTCTTCATTACTCCCGTCGTAGTAGTACCCAACCCACTCTTTACCGCCTTTCAGCGCGCGTACACGCCGAATCATTCGCGGCGGCAGGTCCCTGTTAGCCGCCTTTTTCGCTCGCATTTCGTCATCCTACCCGTGACAAGTCCAGCGACCAGGCTTCGGCCGCAACATTTTCTGCTGATGGTTTCACGCCTGCCAGCTTCATGCGGGCGTATACCCGGTCCACCACAGGTCTGCGCGATCGGGTCAGAACGTACTTCCAGCCGTTCAGATTGAGCCACGTGATCTGGCGCGAAGGGATCATATAGCCAGTGATTGCCGCTATCTCTTCTTTGGCAAGGGTTTCGCTTTGCATTTCCATCGTATGCACTCCTATACCTCTGGTTTGTCGAGTGAGCCCGTAGGCCGCGCTGTCTTGATGATATGAACGGCCAGGACGAAGCTGACCAGGAGCCAGCAGCAGGTGCCGGCGAAGGCGTAGAGGATGTCGGCCGTTTCGCCGTCGGCCAGAAGGCGTGGAGCGATTCAAAAGAACCAGCCGCCGCTGCCGACCAGGTACAGCAAAGCGCCCAGTAGGATCAGGATGAGTTTGATTGCGAACATGTGGTGTCCTTGCCGCGCTGGGCGGCAGAAGGTGGTGATGGGTTATGCGAGTGGGGCGTAAGTTTCGCCGCGACGCTCGGCAGAAGCCTTCCGGTACGTCTCGTTGGTGTAGGAGGCGTCTGGCTCTCGACGGATAAAGGTCATCGAGTAAGTGGCGCCTTTAGCGCGGTGCGTGCCAGCGCAGTACTTCTCGATCAGGTACTGGGCGTCTTGCTTGTCGCCTTTCTCTGCTCGACTGCCAGTGCCGATCGTTCCGCCTTTCCACGAGCCTTTCTCGGGGCCGGTCTCGCCATCAAATGCGATATCCAGCTCAACGAAAGTTCGCGTAGGGCGCATTGCACCGAAGTACTTTTTCACCCAGCCGGTACCGATTCGGTAAACGCGCTTCTCCATATGGCAATAGGTTCGTATTTCCTCGCCGTCATAGTCCTTAAGCAAAAACACATAGCGGGGCATTGTGTCTTTTATGGCCTGAGCTTCCTTGTAGCGAAGGCGAACACCTTTGCTCTTCTCGATATGCTCAACGCCGTTTGCGTCACACAGCGCATTCACGACCAGATCGAATTCGCGCCAAGGGAATGAGAAGTACCGAGACTTTTCGGATTGCGAGTCCATTGTGCTAGGCCCGAAATTCGTGTGGATTCCTCGGGTTTGCAGGCGGAACCCGTACTTGCGAGCGTGATATTCGAAGTAGTCGAGATGCCCAAACTGTTCAAGCCGTCGCGCTGTAGCTTCTGGGCTCAATGTAGTGAAGGTGTGCTTCTGCGCCCAAGGCTTGATGATGTTGGGAAGTTTTATCCAGGCTGAATACTTCCAGACATGGATGATCAGCTTGTTTCCTGGGTAGTCGCCATTGTCGCCGGAGTCGATGGCGATGCCGAATATGCTGTCACGCTGGCCCTTGTAGTAGAGGTCGATGAAGTTCAGCAGCACGAACTTGTCGTGCCATGGATTCGCCCGGAAAACATTGCGGGCCCACCAAACTTTTATGATTTCGAACATGCAGGAATACCTCGCCCGCCGCTCACCGGCAGGCATGTAGGGGGATTGGGGTTTGGTCTGTGTTGAATTACTATCTTCGGACAACAATTGATGGAAGGCGCCGGCCTATGGACTTGAATGAATCGCTAAAAAGTGCACGTCGTAGTGCCGCTGTGATTTCTCACCGCACAGGCGCTTTTGTACGTGTAGAAATGAAGTGGTTTTTTGCTGGTGCTATAGGCTCCTATCTTGGCCCCATTGTGTTTTATCTCTTTTCGGCTGATCCGGGGACCGCGACCTTTGGTGATTTTCTCAGGGTGGTTCAGTCATCGTCGGGAATAACATCTGCCCTAGTTTCTGCGACTTTATTTGTAGCGTTGAGAGCGCGCCTGTTACCAAGCACAAGCCGTGCTTGAGTAGGTGCGCGCTTGATGCGCATGTCTTCGTCAAAGAAATACTGGTCACCATCGAATATAACCAACGGCTCGCCGGACCACTCCTTGACGGGCATCGCTGCGAACTTCGCTTTGCGGCTTTCATCGTGACACTGTTGGCAGTAGCTCCGAATCTCGTGGATCGGATGATCCGGATTCTTCTCGCATTGGCGATGGGTGGCGCCACACCAGCGCGCCATATGCTCATCTTTGCCCCAGAAGCGGCCATCAGCGCCTACCCAGCCTGTCACGGTTTGGATGCTGGCAGCTTGTGGGATTCGTACATCACGACTTTTTCTTCAGGCATGACTTCGTCCTTGGCCGTTTTGATGGCCGGTTTATGCTTAAATTGGTGGATATGAAATGGATAGTTTCTCAGGGAGGAGCGCATATGTTTGCTGTCGGTGTGTCACTACTTGCGGTCGGCTTAGGGACATCTAACCCTGGCTTTTGGATACCCGGCATCGCCTTTATGGCTATCGGGCTCGCCCAACGAGCCAAGCGCTGACCTTCCTCGGCTTGCGCTACAGCCGCTTGAACTCGACCACCCAGACCCACGGGTTGGCTTCCTAGTCGCCGCCAGTGGACTCCCATAACTCCCGCCAGGCCGCCGGGTCCAGTCTCGGTAATTCGGTGAAACGTCATCGCTTGCCGGCTCCGGCGGACACTGCAGGCCTTCCGCACGGATATCGCCGCGACTGATGTCCTTCAGCCGCTCGACGCGCACTTCGGTAATCTCCAGCAGGATGCGGTTGGCCCAGCGGGGCATGTGGATGCTTGGCTTCCAGGTCGGCTGCTCCTGCTCGTACGGGGCCAGCCCGTCGGCGGCGTAGACCAGTGTCCCGTCTTCGATCGCTTCACCGACCTCCAGGTCATCCGGTTTTAGGTAGGGGCCGCGCATGACTTCGAAGTGATCGCAGTACCAGGTCTCGCGCACCCACAGCCGGTCGCCGGGCTTGCCGTAGGGGCAAGGTGCGTACACTTCCAGTTCCTTTGCGCACCCTGCTTCGGTCGAGCCAAATACGCAGAAGCCGTAGCGCGGGTCACGCTGGCCTATTGCGCTCCAGCGATGACGATCCCCAGTCGGAATGGCAGTGCACTTCGTTAAAAGGAAGGGTGACAGGGTTGAGGTGGTATCAAAATGACACTATCGGTTGGCGGGTGCTATGCTCGGTTCCCTAACCAACCATGCGCATGGGTAGCTTATGTTTTTACGTCATCCTCTCTCGTCGATCCTCTTTTTGGCCTTGTTGGTTACAGGTTGCGCGAGCCAACCTGTATCCCTGAAACCAGCGGCGCCGATCCACGTGGAGCCCCTGGGCCAGAGTCTGCCTCAGACTAGTTTACGTACTGTGCTGATGAACCAGATTATCAGCAATGACCCCGTTGTCATCTCGTCGCTCAAGCCGGTACTCAGCGCCAATACCGACAACGATGGGCGTATTGCCGCGCTACGAAAGAAAGACGGTGGCGTGCTACCTGACGGTTACTGGACCCTTTACAAGCAAAATTTGGAATCGCTCCAGTACGACCTAAATCACCAGCACGACGCTGCACGAACCCAGTACATCGAAACCTACCGCGACGAGTTGAGCCGAGTAGGCGACGGTACGCTCCAAGCCATGGCCACGTCACCAAAAGCCTTGGATGAAAAGATTCGGCGCCAATGGAGTGCGCGCATGAGCGATAGAGCCGCGCGCTACATGGTCACCAGTGAGCAATCACTGAACGCCGCCACTGATGCCCATCTCAACCGCATGGCGTTGATGGATCGGCAATACAACGTATGCTCGCTTAATCCCGAATGCTGGGATGCACCGGTTAAAAAGTGATTTGATTCGATCGGGCCTTTTTCGTAAAAAGCTACCTATCATCACGGGCAGCTTTTGGCCGAGGCTGTGTAAAAACGTTTTCGAGCACGTCAGGTACTCACCACGGGACTGGAAATCGCGCTTCTACGCGAAACCCACATCTGCTGACGTGTCGATACGTTTCAGATTTAACGTAGACCATGAAGTCTCCTCATTTTTCCCTGCGATCCGAACGCCGCACAATGAGGGTGCATGCTCAGCTTGGACCCACCGCAATTGTCCCATTAATCTGTGGCTTTTCTGACGAGCTTTTACTCGTCATCTCTTTGTTTTTTTACTATTATCACTCACCTGCGCACTCAAGGAAGAGAGGCTGAGCGCCTTGAGTCTGGTAGAAAATTTACACTTGATCATTGAGTGAGTTTTACTTTTACCCAGCACCTAACGACTCAGCCAACCATAATTACTTCTTGGTGAAACCGATGTATAAACTGTGTGGCATCGCTGTAGTGGTAGGACTTGCCCTCTCTGGATGCGCTACGAAAACGCCAGAAAAATCCAAAGTGACTCCACCTCCTGCCGTCGTCCAGGAAGCGCCCCATGAAGCCCCCCCTGAAGTCGCACCTTCGACACCACCCAATTGGACTGTGCGATATGAGGCTGCACCTGCGGGCGCCAGTGCTGACTCCCACGTCCCTGCCTCTACGGAAGCTGATCAGTCGGAATCAGAAACAAACTTAAACCAAAACCGTGCAGAGCAATGCCGTAAAGAGCTGGACGTTTTGAAGGTTTACAACAAGGCGTCTTACGTTAAGTACGAGGCGGAGTACCAAACCATCGCTGCCAAGACCGCTAAATATATGGAAATCAAAGACTCATTAGGTCCTGACTTAAACTACATGGTTATGCCCGCTTATCAATTTCAAATTCGTGAGTTCTGCTTCCGCGTTAAGACCCGTCTATCGGAGCTTGTGCTTCGCCAAGCCAAATAGCCTCGTGCATGATGGTCAGCAAGTGGTTCTTCACCCGTAAGGCTGAAAAGCCCTTTTGATTTATCCAGGACCATAAAAGCCAATGCCCCGACTCGTCGGGGCATTGGCTTTTTAACGACGCGGGTTGCCAGACCCTAGGCTACGGTCTACTTCATATCTTCACTCACCCGCAACCTCTTCACCCGATACATCTCCCCATCCGCATGACTCAACAGCGTATCCGCATCCTCTCCATCCTTCGGATAAAACGCCACGCCGACACTGCAAGACGGCATTTTCACTCCGCCAAACTCGGCCCCCAGTGGATCAGCCATGACCGCAAGTATCTGCGCCACCTTCCCGGCAACCGTATCTGGCGACTGGATATCCGTGATCAGTACCGTGAATTCATCACCGCCCATCCGGGCCACTAGATCGCCTTCGCGCACACAGCGCTCTAGCCGTCGTGCAATCACACAGAGCACGCGATCGCCCATGGCATGACCATGCACATCGTTGATGCACTTGAAGTCGTTGATGTCCAGAAACAGCAATGCCAAGCTCCGGTTATGGCGCTGTGCGCTTTGCAGCGCACTGTCGAGCCGATCGTTGAACAGCGATCGGTTGGTGAGGGCCGTCAGCGGGTCATGATGGGCGAGGAAGCGTAACTCCTCCTCGGCCTGGGTGAGCGCCGTTATGTCCCGCGCGACTCCGATCCGCGCACCGACTTCTTTGGACCAGAAGGCCGCCCACAAAATGTGTACGACGCTGCCATCCTTGCGCAGATAACGGTTGCGGAAGTCGACGTGGGGTTGGCCACTCATGACCCGAACTATGGAAGCGCGGGTACGCGCCAGGTCTTCAGGGTGCATGTAGTGGATGATCAGGGTGCCGATCAGCTCTTCGGCGCGGTAGCCCAGCAGGGACTCACAGGCGTTGCTCACGAAGACAATCCGGTTGTCGCTGTCGACGACAAATACCGTATCCAGCATCAAGTGGATCAGTTTTGGATAGAGCGCTTGTAGGTCAACGGGCATGGGGCGTCCGGTTCAGATGGCCTGAGCATAGCCCGATCATGACGGGCGGCGGGGAGTCCTGCGAGTTTTTAATATCGTTCATACCCGTCGAGCCCGGTTATTCAGAACAGGTGCTCACACCTATGATCAGGCCCAGCCCCTCACTTGTTCGCTAAGCTGACCCGCCACAAGGCGTCTGCATTTTTTGCACCTACTGCAAGCACGAGCCATGGCTCATCAGTGGCGCTTGTTCTTATGCTTGTGCTTATTGTTGCCTTTGTGCTTTTTTCCGTCAGATCGATGGTTGCTCTTATCATCCGCCAGGTTGTTGCCGAGCGCGCCACCTGCAGCGCCACCGAGACCCGCTCCGATAGTCGAACCCGTTGTGCCGCCCAGACGATTGCCTATAAGTGACCCACCAGCAGAGCCAACGCCGCCGCCTATTGCAGCTTCTGTCCTCTTACCCTTCTGGGCACCGACTGCTCCACCGGCGGCACCACCTAAGCCTGCGCCTACTGCCGCGCCAGTTGACCCCCCCAGCTGTTGGCCGACGATATTGCCAAGTGCACCCCCAACGCCACCTCCAAGAGCGGCTGTACCATCACCGGCGGCTATCGCTCCTTGCGATATCAGAACACCCAAAGCCAGGGCGGGTAGTGTCATTTTCATTTTGTGAACCTCTATGGGCTGTCAGCAGGTGTTAATGTTTAAAGCACGCTTGGGATTAAACCCAAAGCTCGAAGTTCTGCGCGGGCGGCCTATGGCAAGAATGCTGGTCCCCGAATCGCGACATTGAATCTGACATTGAAACGCAGATGCCGACCTCACGAGCATAGACGGTGGAAGGCACTGGAAGTAGCGCCTGATAGCCAATCTCGCCGTCTCGCTATTCAACACTCACCACTTTTCCGTAAACCAGTATCTGGCGAGCTTCACTTGGTTTCTGAGGCCTGTCTGACCTTTGACACATACGTCTTCCAGTTCCTCGGCTGATTTTAGAGGGGCCTTCTTAAGGCTGGGCTTCAGACCGTCATTAAAGGTCGGTCCAAATTCTGGGCTGGCCTCTGAAAGGAGCCGGATCGCCTTTGCGTAATCGTCTTCAAGGTCTTGCGGGAGAGTGCCACATGCGGCTTTTGTATGCTGGTAGACCTGACCCCACATGAATCCCGATTTATCAGGCGTGCTCAGCTCCGAGTAAGTGTCTGCGGCAACACAGGTGCTGGAGAAAATCAGCGAGATTGCAGCCATGCAAATGTGCTGCTGGTTAATCAGCAAGCGCTTTGCATTGTCGTCACTCATTTACCCCTCCTGATCTCGAAAAAACGAACGGCAAGCTTATACAAGCACGGAGAAATAAACAGTCCGTTTCGGCGGTTCCACGGCCAAGGTTGTTCCTAATACTCGCCGAAACGTATGATCAGGCCGAGCGCCTCATCTGGTCGCTAAGCTTCACCTTCTATAAAGGACATGAGGATGGAAAAGCACTTCGGTAATTCAGGCCTGTTCAAGGCTGCTTCGTATCACTGCAACGAAACTCTGGGCAGCGGCATTGCCCGCTGGGAGTTGAAAAATATTGCGTTGAATACGAAGGAGTTTTTGATATGTCCAAAGAACTACTCGGAGTTTCTGCTCTAGGGTTGATGATCATCGGTGAGTTTTGTGCAATCTACAGTGAGGTGGTGACCGCCAAGCTGGCTCAAGCGGGCGACGGCTCATGGCACGCTTTCATCATGCCTGTTGTGTTGATGTGCTTTGCCGGGCTTTGTCTGCTGGGGGCTTATTGGCTGGGGTATCTTGCGGTCGGTGACATCTGGGTAGTGACGGTTGTATCCGTTACCTCTTTATTACTGCTGGAGCCCATCGTGATCTGGGCGCTGTTTCAGGAGCTCCCAGGGAGAGGCGCACTGATCGGGTTTTGCCTGGGCGCCTTAGGCATGCTGTCCACGATCTTGCTATAGCTGCACGCTCTGGCCCGGCAATCGAATGTCGGGCCAGATTATGGCTTATAGCTGGCAATACCTCTCGCTGCCGCAACTGCAACTGCAACTGAATGTGAAGGCAGTCACACGCCGCTCAACAAAAAAGCTGAGCCACCGAAAGCAGGCAAATCAACTGAACAACCATTTGAGCTCGAATTGGATGTTTCATTGCCGTCTCCCTCAGGTACAGCTGCTGGGGAGTATGCCGGGGCGATATAGATAAACGCGCCAAGCCGTTAAAAGGTTGACATGCCACCCTGGGTCGCCAACAACACACGCAGCTGTTGCAAACAGTATAGAGCCTAAAAAAAAATCTTCACGTTTGAGCCCGTTCACCGGCCGGACGGTATCTGCTTACAACTATCTAGCCAGGGCCATTGCACTTTTTTTGATTTCTCCGCTCTATCCTTGTCCCAGCCCCGCCGATTCCCGCGTGGGCAGATGAACCAGATCGGGTGCCGATGGATCGCACGTTTCCTCGTTTCATTAGTCGACCGCTACGCCAGCCCTTGCTGCTGGCTGCCGTGTTGTTGCTCTGCGCCAGCGGTTGCAGCCAGCAACAGGGTCGGGATATCGCCAAGCAGTTCAGCAATGGCAAGCCTGATGAATTCTTTCAGACCAGTGTCGATCGCATGGCAACACTGGGCATGCGCGACAATTTGCAAAGCCTGTATTTGCTCATGAACAAGCTCTATCTGCGTAATCCCAGCCAGTGGCGTCAGTCGGGTTACCCGGATGCGGTGACTGCTGCGCGGGAGATTCGCCAGGCCATCGAGCAACGCCGATCCCTTCCTGCGCTGGGGGAACGCAGTGACTTGGCGGCCCTTAGCTATTCCTTAAGCCCGGAATTCAAAGGCGACCGCGTCGGCGCTTTTATCTATGCTATCGGCAGTATGATCGTGACTGCTCACGGTGGGCGCACGGAGTTTTACATCACCGATGCGATCCACCCTGAATTCGTGAGCAATGCTGCGCGCAATATCGAGAAGGCCACCTGGCTGCTGGGCAAGCGCCAGGATGCGAATGGGGTGTTGCTGCTGTTTTCCAACGAGATATCGGAGGAGGGCAGCAACCTCAGTTTCGCGGTGGAGTTCGGCAAGATTGTCGCGCGCCTCGATCTGCTGACCCAGATACTCGATGAGCGCTACCGGCGCATAGGTGTCAACTACGCGCAGAGCTTGTTGCTGATGAATTTTCTGCCGGTGCAGTAATCGTGCGGTAGCCGCCTGCCTCAAACCACTGGGCGAGGGCGTCTGCCCCCATAGGTTTGGAGATCAAGAACCCCTGGGCCTCCGAGCAGCCCCATTGAGTGATCAGTTCAAGGATATCCGCAGTTTCCACGCCCTCTGCGACCACCTTGTAGCTGAGCCCCCGTGCCAACTCGATCAGGCTCTTGACCAGACGCGCATCTTTTTCATGGGTTTTTATGTTGCTGATCAATGACTGGTCCAGCTTGACCGAATCAATGGGCAATTGGCGCAAGTACGTCCAATTGCTATAGCCCGTGCCGAAGTCGTCAATAGCAACGCCTATGCCGTATCCGCGGGCTCGTCCAAGTTGACGGCTGACCGTGTCTGCATCAGTCATCAACGCGCTTTCGGTAAACTCCAGCTCGAACGTGGCAGGGTCGAGTTGGAGCCTGTGGATGTCATTGATCATCTTGTCGATAAAACGCGGTGTTTCCAGGTCGCCCGCGGAGACATTCATAGCGATCCGAATCACCAGCCCTTGCTGTTTCCAGGACAGTGCCTGTCGGAGGACTGCGTCGAGTACCCAAAAACTGATCGAATGCATCAGCTCGGTTGTTTCCGCCAAGGGAATAAATTCCGAAGGAGGGATCGGGCCGAATAGCGGATGCTCCCAACGCAGCAATGCCTCGACACTGCTGCATTCACCCTGCGGCAGTTGGATCTTCGGCTGGAATACCAGGCTTAACTGATGACTGTCACGCATAGCGTCCGGCAACGAACTCAAGAGCATAAAAGCACGCTGCTGAGCCGCATCGTTGTGCGGTTGATAAAGCGACCACCCCAGGTTTCTGTCCCTGGCGTCGTCCGCTGCGGCAACGACGAGCCTGATCCAATCCTGCGGCTCGCTACTGGTGACTGCCAGGACACCAATACCGGCATGCATGAGAATTGGGATCCCGTGGCACTCGACTGGGGTATGAAAATCTTCAAGAATCCTGGCGCACACGCGCTCCAGAGGCGCGCTGCCTTTTGACAAAAAGCCGAAGCGTGTCGGGCTTATTTTATATAACAGGCATTGGCTGGGCAGGAGCGCGTGCAAACGTGCTTTGATCGCCAGGATCAGGTCCTGGACGAAGTTGTAGCCGAGCGCTTTGACCACGTTGTTCAAGAAGGCCGGGGAGACAATATCAACGGCAAAAACGTGAAAATGCTCGGACGTCGCCGCTGCTTGGCGGATGTCTTCCTCAAACCGCAGGCGGTTGAACAGCCCGGTAGGCTGGTCGATGTAAATGCGAGCGCGCGCGCCAGTAATGTGCATCATCACCAGCTCAGCGAAATACACCAGCATGGAAAAATCACGCTCGCTCATCGGCTCGCGGGGCACGGTATCGATGATACACAGACTGCCCAGCGAGAAGCCGTCAGCCGTCATCAGTGGCGCACTGGCGTAATACCGAATGTAGGGCGTGCCGGTGACCAGCGGGTTGTTTATAAAGCGCTCGTCGTTGTGCGAGTCGAGAATCTCAAGCGGTACCCGGTCGAACAGCGAATAAGCGCAAAATGAAATTTCGCGCGCGGTTTGCTCTTCTTCAATGCCAACGCGGGCTTTGAACCATTGCTGATGCTCATCGATGATTGAAATCAGCGCGATGGGCGCCCCGAAATAATTTGAGGTCATCGCGACCAGTTTTTCGAAGGCGACGTCGTGTTCGGCATCGCGAGCGCACAAGGCTGCGACGCGCTGCAAGCGTTGTACTTCATAGTCTGAAGTCGGAGTTGCTTCGCCCATGTTGACCCCTGCGTATACGTAAACTCGCCTGAAACCTATCAGCTACGGTGTCCTACCGGATTACCTACTTAGCTATCAGGACAATAGCAAATCATTGCGCAGGGTTGCAGCCTTGTGCCGGCGGTGGAGGCGAACGCTTGCCTCGTCGACACCGCTCGGAGCAATAGCGCACCTCGTCCCAGCAACGTGCCCATTTCTTGCGCCAGTTGAACGCCAGTCCACACACAGGGCAGGTTTTGGACGGGAGTTGGCCTTTTTTCATCGTATTGTCCCGTCCTGGCGAGGCTGCTTCAGGCCACTGAACACACCCAAAGGTGATTGTGGCGGTAGGGCGCGCGCGTGAGGTGAACGTTGCAGACCAGATACAGCCCTCGCCCCTGCAACGCTTCGGTCAGTTGTACGAGTGTTTCTGCTTGAAGAGTCATGAGCTTTCACCTCGCCAGAATGTCTGCGTTCACAATCCCTGACCAAAAGTACAATCTACACATTCAATTTTTTACGGGGGCATCGTTGTTTGCATTTCGTCGGTAAACGCTTATGCCTCGCAGCCAGCCGCCGATGCAGTGGTAAGCCCGGTTGAAACCGGATGCTGTGATTCAAGGAGGGTGTTATCAAATACCTAACTGTTGAGGAATTGGATGCCATCGCCGAGATCGAGACGACATCCAGCATCTTGCGGCTTACAACGCGCTTGACCGGAATGCGGTTTTCGGCGATTTCCAAAATGACCGATCGCCTTTGGGTCGCCTGCGCGGCTCATCAGCACCACGCTGGAGCTGCAACGCAACAAAACTGTGAAAGCGGCGCCTTGACAACGCCATCCCGTCAATCGTCCAGGCTGAAGGTCAACCATGCGGCGTGTTCAGTCTGACGGTTGATTTCCACGATCACACCCTTCACAACGCTACCATCAGGCAGCCTGACTTCCACGTGGTTAGCGTGTCCTGGCCACTGTACGGGCTGATCGACTTCCAGGCGTGCGATGGTCGGCGTGCCGCTTTCCGAAAGGCGCACGGTCACCTTTTCATTCAAGCACTCGTCTGGCTCAACGCCCAAGTGGCGAGAAGCCAACAACACACTGGCAGTGCCTTGATAAGTTTGAGACATGAGATTGCTTCCTTTAATAGCGGGCGGATTCAGGCGGTAGACCTCCTGCCTGAGCCAGAGGTTTCCACGGATTGATGGCCGGTTATGCAAGGCCTTAGAGAAAACTGGATGGTCGGCCCTATCCGCCAGTAGGGGGTTCCCGTTTTGCATGTAGGAGGCGGCCTATCCTGCGCCCCGTGGCTTGAAACACCTGTCTTCCGGCAATAGCCTCGGATTTTTCTGAAAGTGAAGCCTTCACGATGGGTAAGCGAAAAACGGTTTGGCCGACTGAACGCGAAATACGCCTGCGCTTTATCCTCTTCGCGGTGATCGACGCGGCAAGCGTTCAAGGTGTTTCCTCCGAGTTGTTACTGCCAGCGCACAAATTGCTGCGCGAGTCGCCGACTGAGGCGCAGGTATTGAAAACGTTGGGCGAAATTCTCGGCACTGATGAAATGGTTGGGTTCAGGTTTGCTCCAGGATCAGAAGCAGAAGAATTGATGCGCATGTTAGGGGAACCTGGCGGCTGAGTTCTTTGCGTCCAAAGTGACAGGATCTGCGAACGATCTACAGGTGAACTGAGTGTGCTGCAGTTTGGCTTTCACAGTATTTCGATCAGTGGGCGCAGACGTTTCCAATAATAGGGAGTGACCTCGCGGGCGTACCAGTCTTCCCACCTCGTGCCCCCGAATTCCAAGGACTTGCCCGATGCTGTTGCGCCACCCTCCGTTCCTGTTTGCCGCCCTGACGTTAAGCACACTGGTGCACGCCGAAGACCTGCAATTGGCCCCGGTCGAAGTCACCGGCAGCGAAGCCAGCGCCGGTGAAATGGCGCAGGCGCAGCTCAGAAGCGTGCCCGGCGGTACTAACTACATCGACATGAACAGCGTGCAGCAGGGGCGGGTGAGCACCAACGAAGACGTGTTCAAGTACCAGGCCGGGGTGTACGCCAAGGCAGCGAACAATGAAGGGGTGAAACTCTCGATTCGCGGTTCGGGCCTGAACCGCAGCCCCGGTTCCCATGCCTCCGGCGTGTATGAAATGTTCGACGGTCTGCCACTGACCGGGCCTGGTGGTACCCCCTATGAGTTGAAAGACCCCTTGTGGCAGAGCCGCGTTGAAGTGCTGCGCGGTGCCAATGGTTTTGACCAGGGCGCCCTGGCCCTCGGTGGCGCGGTCAACTACGTGACCCACACGGGCTACGATGCGCCTAAGTTGCAGGTGCGATACGAGGCGGGCAGCAAGGGTTACGCCCAGCGCGAGATCAGTTCCGGCCAGGTCTTGGGAGATGTCGACTATTACATCAGCCTCACCGACGCCGAGTCTGACGGCTATCAGCGCCAGAGCGCCGGCACCGGCAAGGGCGTGGCCGCTAACTTCGGCTACCGTTTCAACCCGGACCTGGAGACGCGCTTCTATTTCCGCTACCGCGAAACCACCAACGACACCCCCGGCAAGCTCACTCGCGCGCAAATCAGCCATGACCCGCGCGCGGCCAACAGCCTCAACGCCGCCCGCGACTCCAAGCGCCTGCAACCGGGCTCCACCTGGATCGCCAACAAGACCACCTTGCAGTTGGACGACAATTCCCGGGTCGAACTCGGGCTGGCTTACCACGACTACCCGATGGACCTACGCGAAGGCACCAACCGTCTTAAAGTTGCCTACACCGATGTCAGCGGCACCCTCAACTACATCCGCCAGGACACGCTGTTCGGCCACGACAGCAAAACTACGTTGGGCCTGCGCACCACCCAAGCGATGCCCAACAACGGCGCGTCGGAATATGTGCGCACACCGGCCGACAATACCGCTGGCTACGCCCCCGGCACCAAGACCCGCGACTACAGTTATCTGGGCGCCGACACCGTGCTGCATATCGGCAACGATCTGGAGCTGGTCCCTGACCTGTGGCTGACGACCGGCCTGGCCGCGATCTACACCCGGCGCGAAACCCAGGTCACCTACCCCGAAGGCCAGGCGCCGCTCAGCCAGCACGACTGGGACTACGCGCCGCGCATCGGCCTGCGGTATGACTTCACACCGCAATTGCAGGTGTACGGCAACCTGAGCCGCTCGGTCGAGCCGCCGCACGCGTGGTCGATGATATGGGGCTCCAACAAATACTTCACGAGTGGGCCGGCCAAAGGTTTGGCGCGCGAAGGCGTGAGCCTGGAAAACCAGACCGCCACCACCCTGGAAATCGGCGGGCGTGGCGAAGCGTGGCTCGGCCAATGGGACCTGGCGCTGTACCGCTCTGAAGTGCGCCACGAACTGCTCAGCGTGGAAACCCAGGCCCAAACGGCCACCCGCAATGCCATTGTCGCCGAAGCCAATGCCAGCCCCACTGTGCACCAAGGCCTGGAAGTGAGCCTGCTCAGCCCTTTGTGGAACGGCGGCCGCAACGGCCAGCTCTCCCTGCGCCAGGCCTATACCTTCAGCGACTTCCACTACCGCGACGACGACCGTTTCGGCGACAACACCTTGCCGGGCATCCCCAAGCACTACTACCAGGCGCAAGTGCGCTACAGCCACCCGACGGGTTTCTTTACCAGCCTCAATAGCGAATATTCCTCGCGCGTGGCGGTCGACTACGCCAACTCCTATTACGCTGCGTCCTACACCATCCTCGGCGCCACCTTCGGCTACAACGCGCCAAAGCAAGACTGGCAAGCCTGGGTCGACCTGCGCAACCTCACCAACCGCCGGTACGCCAATACGGTCACGCCAGGCTATGACGACAAAGGCCTGGATGTAGCGCGTTCGACGCCAGCGGATGGCCGCGGCCTCTACACCGGCGTCTCCTGGAGCTGGCGCTGACAGGCGCGCGACCTTCCAAACAATGCAATCAACGGTGCTCTCAGAAAGGGGGTGGCCCTTGCTCCTGCACCGATTTACTGGCATTGTCTGCGCAATTGGTAACACTTCCCATTTGAGATATTTTTGCGCATGCATGACATTCCCGCCGCGCTGGATGACTCCGTCCGGCAGCAGACCCTCACGGCGATGTACAGCGAGCACCACGGCTGGTTGCACGGCTGGCTGCGCAAGAAACTCGGTTGCTCCCAGCATGCCGCCGACCTGGCGCATGACGCGTTCATCCGCGTACTGATGCTGGCCGAACCGCAAAATATCAAGGAACCCCGTGCCTTCCTGGCCACCACGGCAGGGCGGTTGTTGATCGACGGCGCCCGTCGTCGCCGTATCGAAAAAGCCTACATGGAAGCGTTGGTGATCCAGTGCGAAGATGCCGGCATGCCGGACCCGGCCGCGATTCATGTGGCGCTGCAAGCCCTGGAACGTATCGCCGAGATGCTCGCGGGCTTGCCTGCCAACGTCCGCGAAGCGTTCCTGTTGAGTCGCCTCGATGGGCTGACCTACAGCGAAATCGCCACGCGCCTGGACGTCTCTTCCAGCACCGTCAAAAACTACATCTCCAGCGCCCTGGTGCATTGCTACCACAGCCTGCACCCGACAGACACGCTGGAATGAGCGCCGAGCAGATCATCCAGCAAGCGGCGCAGTGGCTGACCCGCCTGCACGACGAGGATGCCAGCGACGCCGACCGTCACGCGTTTAATGCCTGGTGCCAGGCCGACCCGCGTCACGCCGTGACCATTGAACGCATGCGCGCCTTGTGGGGCAGCCTCGACACCTTGCCCGCCAAGCCCGCCCGTGTTGCCCTTAACCGCGCGTTTCCCCCGCAACGTCCGCGTGGTGCGCAGGTGGCGGGCTTGCTCGGCGTGGTCTTGTGCGGCTGGCTGGGCTTGCAACACGTGCCGGTCTGGATGGCCGACCAGCGCACCGCCGTCGGCGAGCGCCGGCAGATTGCCCTCGAAGACGGCAGCCAGTTGCAGCTCAACAGCAACTCGGCAGTCGACGTGAAATTCGACGGGCATCAACGCGTGATCGAGCTGTTGCAAGGTGAACTCTGGGTCGAAGTGGCCAAGGATGCGCAGCGGCCTTTTGTGGTCCGCACCGACCAAGGCACGGCCACCGCATTGGGTACACGCTATCTGGTCAAGCGGGCGGCAGACGGCACCACGGTCGTCACGGTGATCGAGTCCAGCGTGGCGGTCAAAGGTGAAGCCAGCGATGGTGTCAAGGTCACGGCCGGCCAGCGTTCGGTCCTTGACCACGGCCGCGCCCAGCCGCCGCAAGCCATCGTCGATGCCGACCCGGATGCTTGGACCCGCGGCCTGCTCAAAGTCAACGACCAACCCCTGAGCGAGGTGCTGCAAACCCTCGCCAGCTATCGCCATGGCATGCTGCGCTTCGACCCTCAGGCCCTGCAGAACCTGCGGGTATCGGGCGTCTTCAAGCTGGATGACACGGCGGCGGCGCTGTCGTCACTGGCGGATAACCTGCCGATCCAGGTGGAGTACTTCACCGACCTGCTGGTGGTGGTCAAGCCGCGCTAGCCTTCGTTCTGGCGCAGTCGCTTGTACAAGGTATTGCGGCTCACCCCCAGCTCGCGTGCCAGGTGGGAAATATTCCCGCCGGCAGCCTTCAAGCGCTGGTTCAGGTCGAGGCTGTCATCCAGCTCGTCATTGGCGGGCCGTGGCGCCGCTACGTCCAAATCCACAAAAAAGTCATCCGGTAGATGCTCCGGGCGGATCGGCTGTTCCTCCGCCATGGCCAGTGCCACCCGCAGCACACTGCTGACCTGGCGCAAGTTCCCCGGCCATGGATGCTGATCGAACAGCGCCAGCACTTCGGCGCTCAGGCCCGCCCATTGGGTCGGCTCGCGGTGTTGCTGCCACAGTTGCTGGAACAGCGCCTGCTTGTCCGTACGCTCGCGCAACGGCGGCAGCTCCAGCGTCAGGCCGCCGATACGGTAGTACAAATCCTCACGAAACCGCCCAGCCTTCACGCGTTCGCGTAACGCGTGGTTGGTGGCCGAGATGATGCGTAAATCCACCGGGAACAACTCGCTGCTGCCCACCGGCTGTACGCAACGCTCCTGCAATACCCGCAGCAGGCGGGCCTGTGTCGGCAGCGGCATATCACCGATTTCATCCAGAAACAGCGTGCCCTTGTCGGCCTTGCGGATCAGGCCGATGCTGCCTTTTTGATTGGCGCCGGTGAACGCGCCTTTTTCGTAGCCGAACAGTTCCGATTCCACCAGTTCAGCGGGAATCGCCGCGCAGTTCACCGCAATGAACGCCTTCTGGCTACGCGAGCTGGCCTGGTGCAGAGCTTTGACGAACACTTCCTTGCCCACGCCGGTTTCACCGTGGATCAGCAGGGGGATGTCCTTCTCCAGTAAGCGCTCGGCCTGACGCACGGCTTTCTCCACGCGCACATCACCAAAATGCAGGGTATTGAGGCCAATCGACGTGGGTTTCGCCGGCACCGGTTCAGTGAATATGCGGGCCTGCACGGGCCTCTGCTGAGGCCGCTTCAACAGGCACTGGAACCGGTTGCGTCCCGCCGCTTGCAGCGAGAAGGGCAACCCCTCCGGCTGGTTCAACAATTCCAGCAACGACACCTTGAACAAACTGTCGATCATCACCCGCGACAAACTGATGCCCAACAGGTTGTCGGCACGACGGTTGGCCGACAGCACTTGGCCGCTCTCATCAAAAATCAGCAGACCGGCCCACTGGCTATCCAGATTGCTCAAGCCAGTGTTAAAGGTCAGTTGGAAATGTTCACCGCGAAACAGGTTGAGGATGAGCCGGTTTTCCACGGTCTGGCTCATCATCTTAACCATGCCCAAGGTGTGGGAGGGCGGCAGGTAGCTGTCGCTGGACACATCCAGCACCGCGATGATCTCGCGCTGGGCATCAAAGATCGGCGCCGCTGAGCCCGTCATGAAGCGGTTGGCCTTGAGAAAGTGCTCATCGTGTTCGATACGCACCGCCTGGGCACAGGCCAGCGCGGTGCCGATAGCGTTGGTGCCGCTGGAACGTTCCACCCAACTGGCGCCGGGGTTGAAGCCCCGAGCCAGCTTGGGCTCGATAAAACGCTGGGTGCCCCAGCGGGTCAGCACCTGGCCCTGGTTGTCAGCCAACATGATCAGGCAATTGGAGTTGCTGAGGATGTTCTCGTAGTAGGGCAGCACTTCTTGATGGGTGGTTTGCACCAGCGAGTGCTGGCTTTCGAGCAATTGGCTGATGCACTCGGCGGGCAGTTGGTCGAAGCTGGGCGTGCTCTGGTGGTCCAGGCCGAAGGCGCGGCAACGGCGCCAGGATTCCTGGATAAGGGTGTCGTGAGCCAAGGGTTCGGCCATGGGGTCGACCTTCGTTTTTATTATTATTGGGCTTGCACAATTTATCTGAAGAAACCGGCCACGTATGCCCTGTGTTGTTGATGAGAGTGTTGTTCATAACTGTTCATTGTCAAGGCGCTGATTGTTCAGTTGTTCAGCCTGCGTTGTTCATTTCTGTTCACACCTGAACATCCCATTCAGCCCATTTCCTTGCGCATCAAACACTTGCGGTTTTGGCACGAAACTCGCTCTGACATCTCGCCAGATTCATTCCAATAATAAAAAAGGTCGTGTCATGTCATTGACCCTGGAAAATGTCTCCCGCGTTGTCGAAGGCCAAACCTGGATCGACGACGCCAACCTGCGTTTCGAAGCCGGCTCCTTCAACGTCCTGCTCGGTCGCACCCTGTCCGGCAAGACCAGTCTGATGCGCCTGATGGCCGGCTTGGACAAACCCAGCAGTGGCCGCATCCTGATGAACGGTGTGGATGTCACGCAAAAGCCGGTGCGCCTGCGCAACGTGTCGATGGTGTATCAGCAGTTCATCAACTACCCGACCATGACCGTGTTTGAGAACATCGCCTCGCCGTTGCGCCAGGCTGGCGTGTCCGACGAGGTGATCCAGGGCAAGGTGCTGGAAACTGCGAAGATGCTACGCATCGAGAAATTCCTCCAGCGCCACCCGCTGGAACTCTCCGGTGGCCAGCAGCAACGCACGGCCATGGCCCGCGCGTTGGTCAAGGACGCCGAATTGATCCTGTTCGATGAGCCGTTGGTGAACCTGGACTACAAACTGCGAGAAGAGCTGCGTCAGGAAATGCGCGAACTCTTCGCAGCACGTCACACCATTGCCATCTACGCCACCACCGAGCCCAATGAAGCGTTGGCCCTCGGTGGCACCACCACCATTCTTCACGAAGGCCGGGTGATCCAGAGCGGTAAAGCCGCCGAGGTGTATCACCAGCCGCAGACCGTGCTGGCCGCTGAGCTGTTTTCCGAACCGCCGATCAACCTGATGCCAGGGCGTATCAGTGGCAACGAAGTGAGCTTCGCCAATTTCGTGCACTTCCCGCTGAACGTCGACCTGCGCCCCATCGGCGAAGGCGATTTCCGTTTTGGCGCACGCCCCAGCCATATCAGCCTGGTACCGAGCAACGACGACGACCTAGAACTGGCGGTGACCGTGGAAGTCGCGGAGATCAGCGGCTCGGAAACCTTCCTGCACGTACGCAGCGAACACTTCCTGCTGGTGCTGCACCTGTCGGGGGTGCACGAATACGACGTCGACGCGCCGATTCGCGTGTATATCCCCACCCATAAACTGTTTGTGTTCGATGGCCAGGACCGTTTGGTCCAGGCCCCCGGGCGCCGTGTCGCGAGGGTTGCCTGATGGCCGAGATCCATTTGCAGAACCTGGCGCATAGCTACAGCCCTACGCCGAGTGGTCCTGAGGACTACGCGATTCGGGAAATGAACCACGTGTGGGAGCAGGGGGGAGCCTACGCCTTGCTCGGGCCGTCCGGCTGCGGCAAGTCGACTTTGCTCAATATCATTTCCGGCCTGCTCAGCCCGTCTGAAGGCCAGGTGCTGTTCGACGGCAAGGCGGTCAACGAACTCACTCCGGAAAAACGCAACATTGCCCAGGTGTTCCAGTTCCCGGTGGTGTACGACACCATGACGGTGTTCGACAACCTGGCATTTCCCCTGCGCAACCAGGGCATGGCTGAGGCGAAAATTCACAGCAAGGTGCAGGAAATTGCCGAAGTCCTCGACCTGCACAGCCTGTTGAGCAAAAAAGCACGCAACCTCACCGCCGACGAAAAGCAGAAAGTCTCCATGGGCCGTGGCCTGGTGCGCGACGACGTGTCGGCGATCCTGTTCGACGAACCGCTGACGGTGATCGACCCGCACCTCAAATGGAAGCTGCGGCGCAAGCTCAAGCAGATCCACGAGCAATTCAACATCACCATGGTCTACGTGACCCACGACCAGTTGGAGGCCTCGACCTTCGCCGACAAGATCGCGGTGATGTACGGCGGCCAGATCGTGCAGTTCGGCACGCCCCGTGACTTGTTCGAACGGCCGAGCCACACCTTTGTCGGCTATTTCATCGGCAGCCCTGGGATGAATCTGATCGAGGTGCAGGCCGAGGCGGGTGGGGTGCGGTTTGCCGGCACGCACCTGCCATTGTCCGAGGCTTTGCAGCAACGTATTGCCAGCACCGATTACAAGAAATTGCAGGTAGGTATCCGTCCGGAATTTATCCACGTGTGGGACGAGCACAGCCCTGACGCCCTGCAGGCTGATGTCACACACCTTGAAGACCTCGGCACCTACAAGATCCTCACCCTCAACCTTGACGGCGCCACGCTCAAAGTGCGTCTGTCCGAAGATAAAGCGGTGCCCGAAGGCAAGGCTTCCATCAGTTTCCCGTCGCAATGGCTGATGGTGTATGCCGACGATTACCTGCAGGAGGCGCTGCCATGAACAAGGTGCAGAACAACAAGGCCTGGTGGCTGGTGTTGCCGGTGTTCCTGCTGGTGGCGTTCAGTGCGGTAATCCCGATGATGACCGTGGTCAACTATTCGGTGCAGGACATCTTTGACCAATCCAGCCGCTACTTCGTCGGTGTGGAGTGGTACAAGCAAGTGCTGCTCGACCCGCGTCTGCATGATTCGCTGCTGCGTCAGTTCATCTACTCGGCCTGCGTGCTGCTGATCGAAATCCCGCTGGGCATCGCCATCGCCCTGACCATGCCGACCAAGGGCCGCTGGTCGTCGCTGGTGTTGATCATCCTCGCCATTCCGCTGCTGATTCCATGGAACGTGGTGGGCACTATTTGGCAGATTTTCGGGCGCGCCGACATCGGTTTGTTGGGTTACAGCCTCAACGCCCTGGGCATCAGCTACAACTACGCGGCCAACACGGCGGACGCCTGGGTCACCGTGCTGGTAATGGACGTGTGGCACTGGACGTCGCTGGTAGCGCTGCTCTGTTATTCGGGACTGCGCGCCATTCCGGATGTGTACTACCAGGCTGCGCGGATTGATCGGGCATCCGCCTGGGCAGTTTTCCGACATATCCAGTTGCCGAAGATGAAAAGCGTGCTGCTGATCGCGGTAATGCTGCGTTTCATGGACAGCTTCATGATCTATACCGAGCCCTTCGTCCTCACGGGCGGTGGACCGGGTAACGCCACCACCTTCCTGAGTCAGACACTGACCCAGATGGCCGTAGGCCAATTCGACCTGGGCCCGGCGGCGGCATTCTCGCTGGTGTATTTCCTGATCATTCTGTTGGTGTCCTGGCTGTTCTACACCGCCATGACCCACTCCGACGCCAATCGCTGAGGCCGCCAACATGAGCAAGCGCAAGCTTATACCGCTGCTGATCTACATCCTGTTCCTGCTGGTGCCGATCTATTGGCTGCTGAACATGTCCTTCAAGAGCAACACCGAAATCCTCGGCGGGCTGACGCTGTTTCCGCAGGATTTCACCCTGGCCAACTACAAGGTGATCTTCACCGATCCAAGCTGGTACACCGGCTACCTCAACTCGCTGTACTACGTGAGCCTGAACACGGTGATCTCCTTGAGCGTGGCGCTGCCGGCGGCCTATGCGTTTTCGCGCTACCGTTTCCTCGGCGACAAGCATCTGTTTTTCTGGCTGCTGACCAACCGGATGGCGCCGCCGGCGGTGTTTTTGCTGCCGTTCTTCCAGCTGTATTCGTCGATCGGTCTGTTTGACACGCACATCGCCGTCGCCCTGGCGCACTGCCTGTTCAACGTGCCGTTGGCGGTGTGGATCCTCGAAGGCTTCATGTCCGGCGTACCTAAGGAAATCGACGAAACCGCCTACATCGATGGCTACTCGTTTCCTAAGTTTTTCGTGAAGATTTTTATCCCGTTGATTGGCTCCGGTATCGGTGTGACCGCGTTTTTCTGCTTCATGTTTTCCTGGGTCGAACTGCTGCTGGCGCGCACCCTGACCTCGGTCAACGCCAAGCCTATTGCGGCGGTGATGACGCGCACGGTCTCGGCGTCGGGTATCGATTGGGGCGTACTGGCGGCGGCGGGGGTGTTGACTATCCTTCCCGGCATGCTGGTGATCTGGTTTGTTCGCAACCACGTGGCCAAGGGCTTTGCCCTGGGCCGGGTCTGAGGAGTCGATGATGGAATGGATGGCCTGGACCACCCCCACGGCGCTGTTCTTTGGCGGCATAGCCCTGATCCTGGCGGGCATGACCACTTGGGAACTGCGCTCGCCGAGTATCCCCCGGCGGGGGTTTCTGCCGATCAGCACCACCCGTGGTGATCGTTTGTTTATCGGTCTTCTCGGTAGCGCTTACCTGCATTTGCTGGTCATCGGCGTTACCGACTGGAGCATCTGGGTGGCGTCCGCGCTCTCCCTGGTATGGCTGTTGAGTGTGATGCGTTGGGGCTGAAGCCCTTGTGAATAAACCACCTGGAGGTCTCTATGTTGAATAAAAACAATAAGCTGCGACATAGCATTTCATTGGCCGCCGTACTGGCCCTCAGCGGTTTGAGCGCCTCGGCCTGGGCCGATGCGTATGAAGATGCCGCAAAAAAATGGATCGGCAGCGAGTTCAAGCCGTCGACGCTCACCGAAGCCCAACAGCTCGAAGAGTTGAAGTGGTTCATCAAAGCCGCCGAACCCTTCCGTGGTATGAAGATCAACGTGGTGTCGGAAACCCTCACCACCCACGAGTACGAGTCCAAGGTGCTGGCCAAGGCCTTCACTGAAATCACCGGGATCAATCTGACCCACGACCTGCTGCAGGAAGGCGACGTGGTGGAGAAACTGCAAACCCAGATGCAGTCCGACAAGAACATCTATGATGGCTGGGTCAATGACTCGGACCTGATCGGTACGCACTTTCGCTACGGCAAGACCGAATCCATCACCGACCTGATGGCCAATGAAGGCAAGAGCTTCACCTCACCGACCCTTGACCTCAAGGACTTCATCGGCATCTCATTCACCACTGCGCCGGACGGCAAGATCTACCAATTGCCCGACCAACAGTTCGCCAACCTCTACTGGTTCCGCGCCGACTGGTTCGAGCGTCCGGAGCTGAAAGCCAAGTTCAAGGAAAAATACGGCTACGACCTCGGTGTGCCGGTGAACTGGTCGGCCTATGAAGACATCGCCAAGTTCTTCAGCGAAGACGTCAAGGAAATCGACGGCAAGCGCATTTATGGGCACATGGACTACGGCAAGAAGGACCCGTCCCTGGGCTGGCGCTTCACCGATGCCTGGTTCTCCATGGCCGGTGGCGGCGACAAGGGCCTGCCCAACGGCTTGCCGGTGGACGAGTGGGGCATTCGTGTGGAGGACTGCCACCCGGTGGGCTCCAGCGTCACCCGTGGCGGCGACACCAACGGCCCGGCCGCGGTATTTGCCACACAGAAATACGTGGACTGGATGAAAGCCTACGCGCCACCGGAAGCGGCGGGCATGACCTTCTCCGAATCCGGCCCGGTGCCGTCCCAAGGCAACATCGCCCAGCAGATCTTTTGGTACACCGCGTTTACCGCCGATATGGTCAAACCGGGCCTGCCGGTGGTGAATGCCGACGGCACGCCGAAATGGCGCATGGCGCCGTCACCTGTCGGACCGTATTGGGAAAAGGGCATGAAGAAGGGCTATCAGGACGTCGGTTCCTGGACCTTCCTCAAGTCGACGCCGGAGAAACAGAAACTCGCGGCCTGGCTTTACGCGCAGTTCGTGACCTCGAAGACCGTGTCACTGAAGAAAACCATCGTTGGCCTGACGCCGATTCGTGAGTCCGACATCAACTCCCAGGCCATGACCGACATGGCGCCGAAACTGGGGGGGTTGGTGGAGTTCTACCGCAGCCCGGCCCGTACCGAATGGTCGCCAACCGGCACCAACGTGCCGGACTACCCACGCCTTGCGCAACTGTGGTGGAGCAACATTGCCGCTGCTGCCAGCGGCGAGAAAACCCCGCAGCAAGCGCTGGACAACCTGGCCAAGGAGCAAGACGCGATCATGGCGCGCCTGGAACGCTCCAAGGTGCAGCCGGTGTGCGGTCCGAAAATGAACCCCGAGCGTGACGCGCAATACTGGTTCGACCAGCCGGGCGCGCCAAAACCGAAACTGGCGAATGAGAAGCCCAAAGGCGAGACCGTGAGCTACAGCGACCTGCTCAAGTCGTGGGAGGCGGCGCGTAAGTAAGCGCTTTGAGTGAAGCAAAACGGCACTCAGGTGCCGTTTTGTTTTTCCGACACTCACAGCATGCAAATTTCAGAACGATACAAATCAAAGGTGGGGCTGGCTTGCCAGCTCCCACCTGTTGTCCTGCGGTGACTTGACGATCACGCCGCCTGTGGCTGAACCAGCAACTCCCCCTCGACATCCTTGACCAACTCACTGGCCAAAAACAGCGGTGCCAGGCGTTTATGCAGTTGTGGCTCGACAAACTCCTTCACCGTCTCCAGCGCCAGTACGCCGCTCAACGGCAACTCGGCCTTGGTGTACGACAACCAGGCTTTCTTCAGTGCCTGCAACACATCACTGCCGGCGGTGGTGGCGAAGCGGCGGTGGGTAGGTTTACCGTCAAAAGTGAAGGTGTGCTGGAACGTGTAGCCGGTTTCATCACCCTGGCTGGCGGTGCAGCGGATGCAGGTGCACGGGCCTTCGCCGAAAGCGCTGCGCAGGTAGGCGTTGAAGTCCACCACGGGTTTGAGTGACAGGCGCTTATCCACCTCGAACAGGTCCCCGGTCATTTTTTCGTCAGTGTTCAACGTCCATTTCCTCGCAGATTCGGCGGTTTTTCAAAGCGCGGCACAATAGCAGCCGAGCGCCTGTTTGTGGGTGATTTACATAACAATAGACCTCGATATTCTTTTCCCGTCTTAAAAATCGTGGCTACCCTCGTTCACCTTCTCAAAAGTGCGGCAGAACCCCATCACCCTCAAGCGCTTCTCTTGGACCCTTCTGGTTGCCTCGCTGGCGTGCTGAAAAAAAAGGCCGACAGCTGGAAGGACTACTTCTTTGAAGAAGCCGACAGTGGTAACGGTAGCTGACCCCCCCCAAAGTGAATTTGCAGTGTTTGAGGGGTCAGCGGAAAAACTCACCGGGTGTGGCCTCGAACTGTTGCCTGAACGCATTGATAAACGCCGACGTCGACTCATACCCACACCCCAACGCGACATCTGTTACCCGCTCGCCTTGCTCCAGGGCGGGCAGGGCGGTGAGCAACCGCAAGCGCTGGCGCCATGCGCGAAACGTCAGCCCGGTATCCCTCAAAAACAACCGGCTCAACGTCTTCTCACTCACGTCCAGCTTTTGGCTCCACTGGCCCAACGTTGTCTGCTGCTCCGGGTGCAGGTTTAAACTGCGGTAGATCTGGCGCAAGCGCGGGTCCAGTGGCAGCGGCAGCATCAAATCAACCTGCGGCGCCGCCGCCAGTTGGTCCAGTACCACCTGCGCCAAACGCCCATCCGGCCCATCCTCGGCATATTCCACCGGCAGTTCGCTGAAGCTGCGGATCAACTCGCGCAGCAAACTGCTCACTTCCAACACATGACAGCGTTCAGCCGCCCAGGCCGTGACGCTGCAATCGAGGTACAGGCTGCGCATTTCCGTGTGGGGCGAGCTGAACACGCGGTGTGGCATTCCTGCCGGTATCCACACCGCGCGCTGTGGCGGCGCTACGAAACGGCCGACGCTGGTCTGGATCTCCAGCACCCCGGAAATCGCGTAGGACAATTGCACCCAAGGGTGGCTGTGCCGACGGGTCAGCGCGCGGTTGGGCAGCGATTCAGTGCGCCCATATACCGGCCGTGGCAGGCTGGAGAGCCCGGGCACACTGCGGCGGACGGTCTTGTCATGTCCTTTAGGCGGCATTTACTGGCTCATTGGCGTTAGTCGGTAATAAACCGTTACGTTAGAGTCGCGGTGACGCTCTTGGCAACCCCTGGAAGATCCTGCTTATGACCCGCCCGCGTTTCCTGCCCGACAACTTCACCCTGACGCTGATCGCCACGGTAATCCTCGCCTCCCTGTTGCCCGCCAGCGGCCAGACCGCCGTGGCCTTCGGCTGGCTCACCAACCTGGCCATTGCGCTGCTGTTTTTCCTGCACGGCGCCAAGCTGTCGCGCCAGGCCATTGTTGCTGGCGCCGGTCACTGGCGCCTGCACCTGCTGGTGTTCAGCCTGACCTTCGTGCTGTTCCCGCTGTTGGGCCTGGCGCTCAAGCCGCTGCTGTCACCGCTGATCGGCAACGACCTGTACATGGGCATGCTCTACCTCTGCGCTTTACCGGCTACCGTGCAGTCGGCGATTGCCTTCACGTCCCTGGCACGCGGCAATATCCCGGCGGCGATTTGCAGTGCGGCGGCCTCCAGCCTGTTTGGCATCTTCCTCACGCCGCTGTTGGTGACGTTGCTGCTCGACGTGCACGGTGACGGCGGCTCGACCGTCGACGCAATCCTGAAAATCAGCGTGCAATTGCTGCTGCCGTTCATCGCCGGGCAGATCGCGCGTCGCTGGATTGGTGAGTGGGTGGGGCGCAATAAATCCTGGCTGAAATTCGTCGATCAAGGCTCGATCCTGCTGGTGGTGTACGGCGCGTTCAGCGAAGCGGTCAATGAAGGCATCTGGCACCAGATCCCTCTGTGGGAGCTGGGCGGGCTGGTGGTGGCGTGCTGCGTGTTGCTGGCCTTGGTGTTGGTGGCGTCGGCGGTGCTGGGCAAGGCCTTCGGCTTTAACCAGGAAGACCGCATCACCATTCTGTTCTGCGGCTCGAAGAAGAGCCTCGCGACCGGCGTGCCGATGGCTCAGGTGCTGTTTGCCGGCGCGACCATGGGCGTACTGATCCTGCCATTGATGCTGTTTCACCAGATCCAACTGATGGTGTGCGCGGCACTGGCCCAGCGTTACGCCAATCGGCCAGAATCGATTCAGGAGCTGACGGCGCAAGTCGATCCTTGAGGCTCGTGTTACTATTTTTCCGCGCTGCTCAAGGGCCGGCACTGGGCCGGCTTGATCAACGCGGAAACTGAGTAGACCGACCCGTCAATGAGCATTTCAGCCGCAACCCCCCAAACCAATTGGCAACCGGTCATCGCCCTCGCGTTGGCCGCCTTTGTGTTTAATACCACCGAATTCGTGCCCGTTGGGCTGCTCAGTGCCATCGGTGCCAGCTTCGACATGCCGGTGTCCAGCGTCGGCCTGATGCTCACGATCTACGCCTGGATCGTGTCCCTGACCTCCCTGCCGGTGATGCTGCTCACCCGCAACATCGAACGGCGCAAGCTGCTGATCGTGCTGTTTTGCATGTTTATCGTCAGCCACATTCTCTCCAGTGTCGCCAACAGCTTCGGCCTCCTGATGCTCAGCCGCATCGGCATTGCCTTGTCCCATGCGCTGTTCTGGTCGATCACCGCGTCGCTGGCGGTACGTCTAGCGCCGGAAGGCAAGCAGGTGCAAGCCCTCGGCCTTCTGGCCACCGGTACTTCCCTGGCGATGGTCCTGGGCATTCCGCTGGGTCGCCTGCTCGGCGAAGCCATGGGCTGGCGCACCACGTTCCTGGTGATCGGCGCCTTCGCTGCCGCGCTGGTGTTCTGGCTGGCGCGCACCTTGCCGCTATTGCCGAGCCAGAACTCCGGCTCCCTGCGCAGCCTGCCGCTGCTGTTCAAGCGCCCGGCGCTGGTAGCGCTTTATGTGCTTACCGCGATGACCGTCACCGCGCAATTCACCGCCTACAGCTACATCGAACCCTTCGTCGAAGGCGTGGCCGGTATGAGCGGCAGCGCGGTGACCCTGATCCTGCTGGTATTCGGCGGCGCGGGCATCATCGGCTCGCTGCTGTTCAGCCTGGTGCACCGCTTCAACCCGCATGTATTCGTCGTCGGCGCGGTATTTATTCTGGCCGCGTGCCTGGCGCTGCTACTGCCGTTGAGCGGTGCGCAATCCTACCTGGTGGTGCTGAGTATTTTCTGGGGCATGGCGATCATGGGCTTTGGCCTTGCCATGCAGTCCAAAGTGCTGGTACTGGCACCGGACGCCACCGACGTGGCCATGGCGATGTTCTCCGGCATTTACAACATCGGCATCGGCGGCGGCGCACTGATGGGCAGCTGGGTCGGCAGCCAGTTCGGCTTCGCCTGGATCGGCGCGGCGGGCGGGTTGCTGGCGGCGGTGGCGTTGATTGGGTATTGCTTGGCGATCAGGCAGTTTGGGCCGGGTGTGCCCAGGTAGGAGCAAACAAGCTCGCTCCTACGACCAGACAAGTCTTACACAGTATTTTGATACCCATTGCTACCGTCGCCCAGGGCCGCCCACCGCCTGTGGTGACGGCACTTGAACAGCAATGGAGTTGATTGTGCATAAGCGTTTGACCGCAGAATTCATGGGTACTTTCTGGCTGACATTCGGCGGCTGTGGCAGCGCCATCCTGGCGGCGGCATTCCCGGATTTAGGCATTGGTTTTGTGGGCGTTTCGCTGGCGTTTGGTCTCACGGTATTGACCATGGCCTACGCGGTAGGGGGAATCTCCGGCGGGCATTTCAACCCTGCGGTGACCATTGGCCTATGGGCGGGGCGCCGCATTCCTGCGGGGGATGTGCTGCCGTACATCGCGGCGCAGGTCAGCGCAGCGATTGTCGCCGCTGCGGCGTTGTACCTGATTGCCAGCGGGCAGCCGGATTTCGCTGTGGGTGGTTTTGCCGCCAACGGTTACGGCCCATTGAGCCCAGCCCTCTTCGACATGAAGGCTGCGGTGCTGGCCGAACTGATCGCCACGTTTTTCTTCGTATTCATCATCATGCGCGTGACCGCACCGGGTGCTGTGCCTGGTTTTGCGCCGATTGCCATCGGCCTGGCGCTGACCTTGATTCACTTGGTTCTGATCCCGGTGACCAATACGTCGGTGAACCCCGCCCGTAGCACCGGGCCGGCGTTGTTTGCCGGGGGCGAGTATAGGGTTCAGTTGTGGTTGTTCTGGGTGGCGCCGGTTGTTGGCGGGGTGTTGGGCGCGTTGGCAGCTCGCACATTGGGCGAGCAAAAGCCGGCTTGAAACTTTATACATTTGAGAAAATCGGTACAGCCTTAAAGCTCGACAGTGTTGGCTCTGGCAGTTGCCGCTGCACGCTGGTGAGAAAGGGTTCCCAAGTGACCTTGGCTTCGCCGGGGTATCTGGCGGGCTCGTTCACGGAGTGTGTGGAGAGAGTGATTCCGCATTTGCAGCGCAAGGGGTTGTTCCGCACGGCGTATGAAGGGAGACGTTGCGCGAGTACATGGGCCTCGCTGATCTCACATGCTGAACGCGCTCAATGTGGGAGCAGGCAAGGCAGCCCCCACAGTTCTAGCGGGGTGACCCTTAGTCCACGCAAATCGCCCGGCCGAGCTTGCCTTTTTCCACCGTCGCCGAGCAGCCGAAGTGGCTGTTGTCCGCTTGGCAGGTGCCGCTGATCGGCGTGCTGCCAGTTTGGGTGGTGACACTGGTCTGGCACTCGCCATCACACTGACTAGAGTCGGTACACGCCTTGCCTGCATCCTTGTACGGCGTGATGCATTTCCAGCTCTGCAACTTGCCGACTTGCTTCATCGTGCCGCCGCCTGCCAGGCAAGTCGATGCGGTGGAGTCTTGCGCAGGTGGCGTGTTAGGTGCTGTTGAAGTGCAAGCCGATACCAACAGCAGGGCGGCCAGGCCGATCATCAATTTCATGCAAAAGTCCTCATTGGGTAAGCGCAGCGGTGCAGTGTACGGGCAATTGGACTACTTTGATTGACGAGCGATCCCTACCCGGTAGTTACCCATGCACGCGTTATGGAAGCGGTATTTGGCCTTGCTGGAAAACGATCTGAGCACACAGATTTTCGACAACGTGAAAAACCTGCTGGTGTGCGCGCTGTTGTTTGCGGCAGGGACCAATACGCTCGTGGGCCAGCAGGACCTGTTTATCGGGGTGTTTGCCTCCAGCGTGGCCGGCTGGGGGCTTATTGTGCTGTCGATGCTGTTGATGCTGTTGAACGTCAGCGATGGCATCCGTCGATTGGCCAAGCTGCGTTATCACCTGGCGCTACAGCTGTTGTTGATCCTGGTGTATCTGGTGGTGGCCGAGCGGGTGGTAGAGATTGTGTGGGGCTTCCGCGCGCATTGAAGTATCCTCCGCGCCCCGCTTATTACCGATTCAAAGACAGATGACAGGACAAGATATGCAGGCGCTGCTGGACTCGATCCTTGACGAAGTGCGCCCCCTGATCGGCCTCGGCAACGTCGCCGACTACATCCCCGCGCTGGCGGATGTGCCGGCCAACCAGATCGGCATCGCCGTGTACGGCAACGACGGCTCGGCCTACCGCGCCGGTGACGCCGATACGTTGTTCTCGGTGCAGAGCATCTCCAAGGTGTTCAGCCTGGTACAGGCCATCGATCACGGCGGCGAAACCATCTGGGAACGCCTGGGCCACGAACCGTCCGGGCAACCGTTCAACTCCATGGTGCAACTGGAATTCGAGTGCGGCCGCCCACGTAATCCGTTTATCAATGCGGGCGCGCTGGTGATCTGTGACATCAACCAATCGCGCTTTGCCGTGCCAATTCTTTCGATGCGCGACTTTGTACGGCGCCTGTCCGGCAACCCGCAAATCCTGGTGAACAGCGTCGTCGCCGACTCCGAAGCCCAGCACGGCGCGCGCAACGCGGCCATGGCTTACCTGATGAAGTCCTTCGGTAACTTCCACAACGATGTAGACGCGGTGCTGCACAGCTACTTCAACTACTGCGCGTTGCAGATGAGCTGTCTGGACCTGGCCAAGGCGTTCAGCTTTCTCGCCAACGAGGGCACCAGCGCCCACAGCGGCGAGCAAATCCTGACCGCGCGCCAGACCAAGCAAGTCAACTCGATCATGGCCACCAGCGGGCTGTATGACGAGGCGGGGAACTTCGCCTATCGCGTGGGATTACCCGGCAAAAGCGGTGTGGGCGGCGGGATTGTCGCGGTGGTCCCGGGGCAGTTTACGGTGTGCGTGTGGTCGCCGGAGCTGAACGCGGCGGGGAACTCGCTGGCGGGGATGAAGGCGTTGGAGTTGTTGAGTGAGCGGATCGGATGGTCGGTGTTTTGAGGTCTCGGACGGGAAGTACGCAAATGTTGGTTCGCAAGCCGGGTGTGAGGACATGGGACACACATTGAGGTAAAGTCGAGTCTGCGTTCAACGCTTGAGGTGATCTATGCTAACTGCCATTGATCTGCCCCTGCCCTGAGCCGGAGACCAACATGTCACGTAAAAAAGTTAAGCCACAAATCACTGAGGCGCAGATTCAGGCTTGAGCACCACCCCCCGCGTCCGGCTGTTCGCCGGACCGAACGGGAGTGGAAAGAGCACGTTCAGCTCGAAAGTTCCGGCTCATTTGCTGGTGAACTACATCAACCCTGATGCAATTGAGTTGAGCATCCGTGAAACGGGGGTGTTTGAATTCGCTGCGTTTGGGCTTGATCAATATGCCATTCGGGCGATTCCGTTCTAACGTGGCCATACATTACTTTTAAAATTCCCTGATTCTCTTGCCAAGCTCGAAGACCTGATCGTGGACGGCGATCAAATCGCTTTTCCCTCACGACAAGTCGACTCTTACATAGCGTCTGCGTTGTCTGACTTTATTCGAGTTTCCTTGGTTGAGGAACGGGTGAGTTTCCGTGCCTAAATCAGGACACACGGTGAAGAGTGTTTCTGGGGGATTTGGACTGTCTTTGATCATGGTGAAGTTCCTTTGTAAATGGAGCTGCCACGATTCGCGGTCAACCGAATTAGGGTGGCAGCTATACGCGGGTTGACCGACCGGCCAAAGAAGCAAAACCGGCATACCCGAAGGTATCCCGCGTACAGCTGCCGCGACACAATACATCAGGCGTAAAAAAAACGCCGAAGATCGGTGTAGTTGCAGTTGCTCTTTGAAGTCGGACGGTCAAATCCGGTCGCTGAATTGGCAGCGACGGCAGAGAGGTTAGTCAGCGCACTTCCGAGCGACGTATGCGTCCGGCCAAGTCATCTACCCAGCCCCGCAAAGCCAAGACATGGTGTGCACTTAAATTTGATCTGACCCCGAAATGTTGGACATCAACATCCAGGGGTGTCATGAAAAAGTACACAGAGCAGGCGAAATTGTCGGTTGTTGAGGATTACTGTTCGGGGAGCGCAGGTCACAGAGAGGTCGCGCA
>NZ_CAXAQM010000046.1:0-39077 GCF_963970525.1 Pseudomonas sp. EA_65y_Pfl1_P113 | reverse complement strand
CTTGGCGCGCACGATGGCGGCGGAGTCATTGGCGGTGACGGCGCGGGCTTCGATGGCGGCGGCAGCGCCGGCACCGTCGAGGCGGTCCATGTTGGCTTCGGTGGCGTGGCCGGCGTTGGCGCCTTTGATCACCGCTGCACCGGTGTCTTCGTTGTCGACTTCATCCCAACTCAGCATCGAAATATTCCTTTCAGATCGGGTTTGACGGCCCTTGGAGCCGCCAAAAAATAAGTAATTTGCAGGCTTCAGGCATTGAAATACTGCGCATAGTGTGGTCGATAAATACCGATACCGCACACTATGTAGTGGTCTGTTCTGTTTGTGGGCACACTATATGGTGTGTGGCTACGATGGTCAACGCGCAAGAGGGCAGCGAATGTCGCAGGGGCCATGGGCGAAATTCACAGCCCCCATGACTTTTAATGGTTGCGGCCGGCTTGCATCAAAAGCAAAAACCGAGGCGGCCTGCTAGCCGACCTGATCGATGAGGCGTACGCGTTTCCCTGTGGGGGCTTGCCTGCGAAGGCATCGACTCGGTGTGCCTGATGAACCTGGGCTTCTGCATCGCCGGCAAGCCAGCTTATACATTCGGACTGAGTAAGGCTTAGAGCGCCCGATTCAACCTCACAAACTGATCTCGATCTGCGCGCACCAGGTGTTCCATCTCGTGCAGGTCGCTCCAGAGTTTGTCGCGGTCGGCGCAGTCTAGCGATTGGCGACGCGGTTGCCTTGTGCCCTTTGTATTGCAGTGTATCGGGCGATAAGGCGCTACACGATGAAGCAAAATTGCGGGTTGGATACTCAGGGGAGCGCCAAGCTTTGCTCGACGTCCTACGCCATCCGGGAATAAAGCGATGGCTTCACTTGACCGGAATCGCTCGAACTTCCAGCTTCAACGCACATCCGGGTGTGTGCCCTGGATCGGAAGATCAGGCTTCATTGCCTGATAAGAGTGCATTCATGACAGTCGTTACTTCACGTGCGAGCAGCACATACCAGATGATTGAACAGTTTCAGCACCGAGATGACCGCGGTGGAGGCATCCAATACAACGGATTACCTTCAAAAACCCCTGAAGAGGCGATCGAGAGACTCTGGCGAGGGAGTGCCGGCTGGCCGGACAAGAATGGGAATGGTCATTATGACGTGACCTATGAATTCCGGGCCTCTGAAGTCAAGGATAAAAAGCCCCGTAAAATAGCTGGGTTCACGCCTGTCTTCGACCTCCAAAAACAACAGGTCCGACGCAGTTTGCGATCTATTTCCGACGTGGCAAACCTCACGTTTACCGAGGGACCGAAAACAGCAACCAGCGAAGGTCATCTGACCATCGGCAATTACACCCATTTGGCCAATAAGGTGGGCCAGCCCTACCCGCAGACTTATTTGCCAAACCCCAAGGACACGCGAAGCGGCGAAGTGTGGTTTGTCGATACAACGGAGGATCAAGCCGTTTCCCATGCCGTTCAAGGCGACGCAGGTCGCTTTACCGTCGTGCATGAGCTGGGCCATGCCTTGGGGCTGAGCCATCCCAGCCGATATGACGCCCGTTCCGGGCCAGCGAAGCCCGGGTATTTCGAGGACTCTGAAAGCCATACCAGCATGAGTTATTTTGGCGTAGGTAGAGGCTATATGGACCATGGCGATACCCGCGCGTCGGCGCCGCAACTGGACGATATCGGTGCCTATCAAAAGAAATACGGCGCCAACTACGAAACCCGCAAAGACGACACCACCTACGGTTTCAACGCCAATACGAACCGGGACTTCTTGAGCCTAAAGACCGACAAAGACAAGATGGTCGCTGCCATCTGGGACGGTGGCGGCAATGACACATTGGACTTTTCCGGCTATCAGCAGGACCAAAAGGTCAGCCTGGAACCAGGGACGTTCTCTGACGTCGGCGAGCTCAAGGGCAATGTCTCGATTGCCTACGGCGCAACCATCGAAAACGCCATCGGCGGCTCGGGCAATGATTTGCTGGTCGGCAACGCAGCGGCCAACACGCTTATGGGAAGGGATGGCGATGACCGCTTATCCGGCGCGGGCGGGGCAGATATCTTGTGGGGCGGCAAAGGCAATGACGTCTTTGTTTATGGGAAGACCAGTGAGTCCACCTGGGCTGCCCCGGACCAGATCATGGATTTCGTCAGCGGTGAGGACCGAGTGGACGTGTCCGGAATCACCACGACACTGGGTGACATGCCGCTGAAGTTCGTCAGTGCATTTTCTGGTGCCAGCGGTGAAGCGATGGTGACCTATGACCCGGCACCTCAGATAAGTACGTTGCGCATCAGCGCCAAGCCCGACGAGCCCGCCTTGGTCCTTATGGTCCACGGAAAATTGAAACAGAGCGACATCGTGAGTTGATTCAACTGACACCTCGCAACCGCGCCTCAAACACCTGCTGCACCCGTGGCTCATCACTGTGGGCCACATTGAAGCGCATCGAGTCGCGGTGCGCCGGGTCATAACCGAGCAGCGCGCCCGGCGCCAGCACCATGCCTTGTTTCAATGCCGCCTGGGTCAGCAACTCGCCATTGATCCCAGGCGGCAGGCGCGCCCAGATAAACATCCCGCCTTCGTAACCCATGGGCAATTCGCAGCCGCAACGCTTGAGCCATTGCTCGACCCGCCCACCGGCCTCGATCAAGCGCAGCACCATGCGCTTGCGGTGCTTGGCGTAGCTGCCTTCGCTGAGCATGCGGTACACGATCTGTTCGAACAGCTCCGAGGTCACGCCGCCGCTCATCAGCTTCATATTGGTCAGGTTGGCCGCCAATTGCGGCGCGGCCACGACGAAGCTGACGCGGGCGCCCTGCGCTGGGCAGCGAAGCAGCCCCAAAACAGCCAATGCCTATTTATCTGAAATACCCATTGCCTGGACTGGGGCCGCTTCGCGGCCCAGCACGAGCAAGCCACAAGCGGCGATGTTGTCTTGGAGAGTGGTGTTGGTTTTACCAAGTTGATGGGTCTTCGAGGCCGGCTTTTTCGAGGTCGTCCTTCCAGACCTCGTTGGCGAGTCGGTAGATGTCGACGAAGAAGCCTCGAGGATCGGCGATTTCGGTTTCGTCCCAAGCCATTTTTGAATACGCCTCTGGATCGTCCTCAAAGTAAGCGTGGAAGTTAAAGTTTTCAGTGTTTAACGCCTGAAGTAAGGTTTCTACTAGTCGGTACCTATGGCGATAGGAAAGCCTGTTGAAAGGATCTAAGCAGTACTCATGTATAAGCGCTTCTCTGTCTTTCTTTTCGTTTGGATTGAGGCGGGCGAGTGCTTTCCCTTTGGTTTCCTCCCTGTCATAAATATCAAAAACGCCTACGAAATAGTTCAAGCTGGCATCGAAAGGTATGTGCTCGGAGGAAGGGTGAAATAGCATTTTTATTCCTTAATTGGGAATAGAGTAAAAGGCGTTCCGCTTTCACGAAATTTCATTTCTGCGCCATTCATTGAAGGGTTGAAAGTTGGATTGTCAGGGTCTTTCTTGTTAGGTCTGTAGCCACGTCCAGCTCCTGGTAATTCTAAGCGCACAATATCGTTTGTCTTGTCGTCAATGTCAGTGTAGCGCGGCAGGCCTCGTTCAACCCGAGACGTAGCCTTTGTCCATGCCTGAAGTTGGAGCTTCCAGCTGTTAAATTGGGAACTTGGGACGCCTTTTTTATTTTGCGGAGTTATATCTGTTATTGGGTCTGTTCCATTGATCGAACGCCTTCTTATCTTGTGACTCTCTACCTCTGGGCCGTGCTTGCCAACCATGTGCATGTCGTACTCTGCTTCGTATTCCAGTACTCGACGTTTCGCATTTGCTTCGGTAAGTTCCTCAGTTCTCTTCTGTCTAGCTGTAAGCTGCGGCCCGGGAGTTTTTGGCTCACCGGAGTTGACTTTAACGGAGTCAAAAGGACTTTGGGCGTTATAGGATGGTTTGCATCCAGCGGTTCTTGGGCAAGAAGTTAATCCCAGAGGATCCACCCAGCCAGTAGGATTGGGCACGTACCGGTACGCATTGATCCCACCCGCCAGCTTCACCGGGTCCGGCGTCAGGTAACGACCAACATCCGGATTGTAGTAGCGATGGCGGTTGTAATGCAGCCCGCTTTCCGGGTCGAAGTATTGGCCTTGAAAGCGCAGCGGGTTGTCGACTTTTCCTATGTCCAGGCGGCTGATTTCGCCGTAGGCGCGGTAGTGCGCAGACCAGACGATTTCTCCGTTGGAGGCGGTGAGTTCCTGTGGGGTGCCGAGGTGGTCGAGTTGGTAGTGGTAGGGCTTGGTGTCTTTTGGGCCGAAGCCTTCCAGCAGCGCCAACGGGCGAAAGCTGTCGGGTTCGTAGAGGTAACTGCGGTGGCGGTCCGCGTGGTGTTCGGCGATGAGTTTGTCGCCTTGCCAGAAGAACTCGGTGGTTAGGCCGTCGATGGTTTTGCTGATGCGGCGGCCGAAGGGGTCGTAGCGGTAGCTGGCCGTTTTTCCATTGGGTTGCGTTATACCGATCAGGCGGTGCTGGCAGTCATAGCGGTATTCGGTGACGAGTTGGTGGCCTTTGCCTCGGCGTTCACGGATCAGATTGCCGAAGGCGTCGTAGTCGTAATGGCGATCACCTTGGATCATCAGACGGTTGCCGGCGACGATGTCCGGGCCGGGGCGGTCTTGCATGAGCAGGTTGCCCGCCGGGTCATGGCCGAAGTGTTCCTGCTCGCCTTGGGAGTGGTCGGCGCGGGTCAGGCGGGCGAGGGGGTCGTAGTGGTAGTGGTGTTCGCCTTTGCGGGTGTCGTTCAGGCGGGTGAGGTTGCCGGCTTTGTCGTAGTCGTAGTGGCGTTGGTAAAGGTGGTGTTCCTGTTGGGTAACGGCGTGGGCGTGCAGGCGTTGCTGGTCGTCGTAGTGGTAGTGGCTGATTAGGTGGCCTTGTTGGCGTTGGTGTTCCTGGCCGGCTTTGAATAAGTGTGAGGTCAGGACCGCACCATTCAGTTCAACTGTGGAAAGGTGTCCGCCTTTGTCGTGGTTGAAGGTGAGGCGGTTGTTATCCGGCAGGCGCAGTTTTTGAAGTTGGCCGCAGGCGTCGTAGCCATAGCGCAGAGTGCCCCAGCCTTGGTGTTCGGCGGCGAGGCGGTGTTGCGGATCGTATTCGTAGGCCAAGGCCCAGTGGCCGTCGTCGACGCTGAGGAGGTTGCCTTGGCGGTCGTAGGCGTAATCGACGATGTTACCGTCGGGCAGGGTTTTTCTGACGAGGCGTCCGGCATGGTCGCGCTCGTAGCGGGTGACTAGCTGACTGCCATCGTCGCCATATTCGGTCTTTTCTTGCAGGTTGCCGTTGAGGTCGTAAACGTAAGCCGTGCGCTGCCCGTCAAATCCGATTTCCTGTTGGATCAGGCCGTTGCTGTGGTACTGGAGCCGTTAGGTTTCGCCGACTTCGTTTTCGATCTCGGTCAGCAGTAGCCTGGCGTTGTCGTAACGCTGTTCCACCTTGTCCCTAACCATCGGCACCGGATTGGAAACCACCTGATCCCCAACCTTCAGCGGCACATCCGGAATCACCCTGATCGGCGTCGCCGGCCCCCCCAGCAGAATCGGTTTGGCCGCTTCGATATGCGGCTCCAACCGAGGCCCCACCAGTTGATCCGCCAACATCTCAAGCAACTTGCGCGCTCTACCCGACTTGATTTGACTCAGCACCTGCACACCCAGGCGCACGGCCACACCCATGGCGCCCGCGACCCTCAACAGCAGCAGATTGATCAACACTTCGCCGGTGATTTCCCCCATCACCTCGTTCATCTCTGGTGGCGGCAACATCCGTACCCAGCTGGAGGTCGCCGCCAGATAGATGAACAACAGCGGTTCATCACTGAGTACGAGCAAACCCTTGGCAATTGATTCACTGCCCAGTTTCAGCAGCTCATCAAGCTCGGCCTCAGAGACGTATTGAAGCAACTTTTCGCTGTTAGGCTTGATGTCTGCCAGTAGGTCGTACAGCTGTGTGATGTTGTGCCACAGGCTGTAAAGCGCCTTGCCCATCCCATGTAGAAATGCCTTCTCCAGCATCCTGCGCTGATCAAGCGGGTTAGCGTCTGTGTAGTCCTTCCACTGGGCTTGGAAGGTGCTTTTCCACTCGTTGCGCAGGCGAACGTCCAATGCATCAATCACCGCCTGATAAGACGCATACAGCGCCCTGACGTGATCTTTGGAAACGTTTGGATAGAAGCAGACCCGGTACTGCTGGTTGCGATCACACTCGTTGATTTCGAGAATGCCGCTTGGGCCAATCGTTTTGTGGAGCGGTTCGCCCAGTGGGCCGCCGTTGGGATCGACGCGTTGCAGCATCACCGGCGTGTTGCCGATGGGCACGAATTGCGTGCTTTGAAACATGTGCACCAGGGTTAACGTGCCGTTGGCCTGGCAGGTGGCGGTGGTGGCACTGGGATAAAGAGAACGGTTGATCGGCGCGACCAGCGCCACCTCATCCCCGACCTTGAATACCTGCTCGATATCCAGCGCGGAAAAGCTCCAGACGCTCGACGCCCAGTCATCAAACGTGTTCAGGCATTCACGGAAATCGCGAAAGACGGCCTCGACATCGACCGTCTTCACATCCATTGGCGTCAGGGCCAGCCTGCCAATGGCCGGGTTCAAGAAACAGCTCCAACAACAGAAAAGTCCATCTGCAATCCCTCGCACTGTGTATTCAGGCGAGGGACTTTGCGGACCTTTTCAGGGGTGGGGAGTAGAGCTTATCCGGCAGTTATGTGGGGAATTTCGGCAGCTTTCGTCTTCTCTCGCCCCTGCACCAAACCGAACGGCTGGTTGAACAGCAGCAAAGTCGGCACCGCACCGATCAAACCCAGCGGCGAGGTAGCGAAGACCATGAACATCACGCCGAATGAACGCACCTGAAACATGATCACGCCGAGCATCACTGCCGGGTCGCCCTGGTGGCGAATGCGGTAGCGGGGCGGGTCTTCATAGCCACGGCTTAGGGTGGCCATATCGGCGATGCGCAACACGCGGTCATTGACCTCCAGCGGTACGGGCTTGAGCCACCTTGAATACGGCATCAATGTCGGCCTGATCGTGTCGATGCTGATCGTGGGTTCCACCGACACCCGGCGCAACATCATGCGTCTGGGGCCGCAGCGGGTTTGGCTGCTGGCTTGATGGGGTTTGCGCAGATGTTCGGTGCGACCTGCAGCGGGGTGTTGTTGAGCCAATTGCGCGATGGCAGTGCCGCGCCGATGATCATTATCCAGGCCTGCTTTGCGGTGGCGGCATTCATCGCGTTTCACCTGCTGCGACAGCGCCAGGCCAAGGGATTGTCCTATACATAGGACGAATAAGGTCGCTTTTGCCGGCTAGTCCTCAAGCGTTGGCAGACTTATGGTGTCTTCACTTTGGAGGCACACCATGAAAAAACTTATCGGCATCTACACCAGCCCCCGCGCCCATTGGGTTGGCGACGGCTTTCCGGTGCGCACGCTGTTTTCCTACGACACTATGGGCAAGCACATCAGTCCATTCCTGTTGCTGGACCACGCCGGCCCGGCTGATTTCACCCCGACTGAACAACGTCGCGGCGTCGGCCAACACCCTCATCGCGGTTTTGAAACCGTGACTATCGTCTACGACGGTGAGGTCGAACACCGCGATTCCACCGGCGCCGGCGGCAAAATCGGCCCGGGCGATGTGCAATGGATGACCGCCGCCAAAGGCATTCTCCACGAGGAGTTCCACTCCGAAGCCTTCGCCCGCAGCGGCGGGGCGCTGGAGATGGTGCAACTGTGGGTCAACCTGCCGGCCAAGGACAAAATGGCCGACGCCGGTTATCAGACTATCGTCGACGGCGACATCCCGGTATTGCCACTGGCCAACGACGCCGGGCAACTGCGTCTGATTGCCGGTGAATTCGCCGGCAGCCATGGCCCGGCCCGCACCTTCACGCCGATAGACGTGTGGGACGTGCGCCTCAACGCCGGCAAGCCAGTCACCCTGGACCTGCATGAAGGACGCAACACCGCACTGGTAATCCTGCGCGGCACGGTGCTGGTCAATGGCAAGGAGGTTGCGCGCCACGGGCAATTGGCGTTGTTCGAGCGCGATGGCAGCCAACTCACCCTGGAGGCCAGCGACGACGCCAAGGTTTTGCTGCTGAGTGGCGAGCCTATCGACGAGCCGATCGTGGGCCATGGGCCATTTGTGATGAATACCGAGCAAGAGATTCATCAGGCGTTTGCTGATTTCCACGCGGGCAAGTTCGGGCAGATGCACGCTTAGGGAGCGACCACAGTTCTAATGTGCGGGCTTGCTCGCGAATGCGGTGGTTCAGGCATGAATCTGGTGACTGACACACTGCATTCGCGAGCAAGCCCGCCCCCACATTGGAACTGTGGTCTTTGGAAGAGACGGGTTACTGCAAGTTAACGAACAGCCCGCCATCCACCAGCAACGACGCGCCGGTCACATAGCGTGCCATGTCCGAGGCCAGGAAGACGATCGGCCCCGCCACATCATCCGGCTCGCCGAGTCGACCCAGCGGCGTGCGCGAGGTCATGTAGGCGAGTTTTTCCTCATCCGCGAGATCCTCCTTGTTGATGTCGGTGGCGATGGTCCCCGGCAGTACCGAGTTGCAGCGAATGCCATGAGGCCCCAGGGCAATCGCACAGGACTGCATCAGCGAATGCAGCCCAGCCTTGGTCGGCGTGTAGTGGGTTTGCATGCCACCGCCGACCAGGGCGCTGATCGAGCTGACGGCAATGATCGCGCCGCCGCGCCCCTGGTTTTTCATCTGGTTGGCCGCCGCCTGTACGGCGAAGTAGGCGCCGTTGAGGTTGGTGTTGACGGTTTTCAGGTACACCTCGCGGGGCATGTCGAGGAACGAGTGGAACGGGCAGATGCCGGCGTTATTGACGAACACGTCGACGCTGCCGAAGGCCTTGACTGCGCCCGCCACCAGTTTGTCGCCGGTGTCCGGGTCCGCAGCGTCGCCGCCCACTTCGATGGCTTCACCCCCAAACGCCTGTATCTCTTCAATCAACGAATAGGCCGCTTCCGTGCCTTGACCACTGCCGCTGTGGCCGATGACCACACGGGCACCTTGGCGTGCACATTCACGGGCGGCGGCGCGGCCGATGCCACGGGAGGCGCCGGTGATGATCACGGTTTTGTCTGCAAGCAACATAAAAACACTCCTTCAAAAATGGGGTGGCGTCAGCCGAGGTAATTGCCGTAGCCGACCATGGCAATCGCGCCGAGGATCACCGCGATACCCGCTACCAAAACGCCCTTGTTGGCGACGCTGGTGCCGTGCCATTCGCGGAAATACAAGCCCCAGCAGTTGGACACGATGATGATGAACGACATGTGCAGTACCCAGGAGCTGGCGTCGTTCTGCAGGCGGCTTTCGCCCATGCCGTAGAAGAAAAACTGCAAGAACCACAGGGTGCCGGCGATGGCCACTAACAAGTAGTTGCCCAGCAACGGGGTGCTACGGTCGGTGTAGTTATGAAAGGTACGGTTGCGCCAGTTCAGCCACAGGCACCAGATGCCGTTCGTGGTCAGTCCGCCCCACATGATCACCATAAAGGTCACGTTGTTCTGGAACAGGCTGTTGGCGCCGTGCTCTACCGCTGCGGCGGCCAGCGGGCGGCCGGCAGAAATGCCGTAGCTGAAACACGCACTCAGCACCCCGGAAATCACCGCCACCAGCATGCCCTTGCCCAGCGCGAACTCGCTGACACTGGCGAACTTCACCGCCTGCGACACTTCGCGTTCCTTGATCAGCCCGGCCTTGCCGCACACCGCAATACCCACCAACGACACCGCCACGCCCCACAACACCCAATGCCCACCTTGAGAGGCCAGCATCGAGGTCAGCGTGCCTTCGGTTTCAGTGGTGAACAGGTCGCGGTACAGCGCCGGCATCAAGGCGCCGAGGGCCGAGGTGAGGCCCATGATCAGCGACATGCCGAGGGACAAGCCGAGGTAGCGCATGCTCAAGCCGAACGTCAGCCCGCCGATGCCCCACAACACGCCGAACAGGTAGGTCCAGAGCAGGGTGCTGGTGTCGGCGTTGCGCAGGATTTCCACCCAGCCGGGCACCGTCAGTTGCGCCGCGATCAGCGGCACGATCAGCCAGGACACCAGGCCGCCGGTGATCCAATAACTTTCCCAGGCCCAGCCGCGGACCTTCTTGTAAGGGATGTAGAAACTGCCGGAAGCGAAGCCGCCGATGAAGTGCAGAATCACACCAAGGAGAATGATTTCCACGTCGTCGAATCCTTTTTATTGTTGTTGTGGGTCAGTTGGATCAGGGGCGCGTCAGTTTGAACATCGGCAGCAGGTCGACACTGACCGGCGAGGCATCCGCATGGCTGTGCATGATGTCTTGCATGTAGTTCCACCAGCGTTGCATCAGTGCGGTGCCAGGCAGTTCATCCAAACCATGGGCGTCTTCGTGGGTCAGCGTGGCGAACAGTGCGTTGGCGGGCTCATCGAGGAAAATCCGATAATCCACCACGCCGGCCTCCAGCAGCGCCTGGGCGAGTTCCGGCCAGATCTCATCGTGACGTCGGCGGTACTCGGCGGCCTGGCCCGGGTTGAGGTTCATGCGAAAGGCACGTGTCTGCATCACTGCGCTCCAGGGTGAGGGGCGGGGCTGTAGACCCGTACCGCGTTGTGCACGAAGAACTTGGCTTGCACGGTCTCGGATTTGTCGGCCATGCAGCGTTTGACGAGCCCGAGGGTGGTGGCGAAATCTGCCAGATGATCACTGTTGGGCCAGTCGCTGCCGAAGAAGCAACGGTCTTCGCCAAAGGCTTCCCAGAGCACGGCCAGGCGGTCGTTGTAGAACGCTGTGTCGGTGATCACGCCGTGCGGCCCGAGCTGGGGGATTTCTGCCAGTTTGGCGAACACATTCGGGCGCTCTGCCAGGCGCAACAGGTCCGCGTGATACGCCGCTTCTTCACCCGCCGGCACCTGGGCATTAGGCAGGTGATCGACGACAATGCGCAGCGCTGGCAGGGCATCGCTCAACGTCAGCAGGCCCTTGATCAGGCGCGGGTTCGGGTTGGCGCTGTCCAGGCTGCGGCCCGTGGCGGCGAGCTGGCGCAGGCCGTCGATAAACCCTGGGCGTGTCTGGTCCAGCAACAGGTCGCGGTCCCACAGGTTGCCGTAGCGCAGGCCAAGGAACAGCGGCTCATCCGCGAGGGCATCAAGGTCGGCGGCAAAGCGTGCGTGCAGCGGGTCCAGGTTGCCCACAAAGCCGAGCATGCGCGGATCGCTGCGCAGGGTGTCGAGCAGCCAGCGGTTATCGTCGCGCCAGGGGCTGGCTTCCACGGCAATTGCGCCGACCACGTTGTGTGGCTCGGCCAGGGCCCAGTAATCCGCTGGCAGGTGCGCGGCATACAACCGGTTGCCCGGCTCGGGCCATGGAATGCCCTGGGGCCGACGCGGGTCGAACAGGTGCAAATGGCTGTCGATGATCGGGCCGCTATAGTCGGTCAGGGGCATGACGCTGTCCTTATCAGAAGCAAATTCGAAGGGGCCAGCACGCTAGCGTGCCTGGCCCGGTTTAACCCGCTCAGCTCTGCAGGTACACCACGTGCGTGTGGGTGTACTCGTAAAGGCCGTGCTTGCCGTCGGCGCCGCCGATGCCGGATTTGCGCACGCCGGCGTGGAAACCTTGCATGGCCTCGAAGTTCTCGCGGTTGACGTAGGTTTCGCCAAAGTCGATCTCGCGCACCGCGTGCATGGCCTTGCCCAGGTTGCGGGTGTAGATCGACGAGGTCAGGCCGTAATCGCAGTCATTGGCCAGTGCGATGGCTTCGTCGAGGTCGTCGACAATCTGGATCGGCAGTACCGGGCCGAAGATCTCTTCGCGCATGATCTCCATGTCGGCGCGGCACCCGGCCAATACCGTCGGCTCGAAGTGAAAACCCGCCCCCAGGTCGGCGATCTGCCCGCCACTGACCAAGCTCGCGCCCTGGCTCAACGCGGTGCGCACCTTGCGGTTGACGCTGTCCAGGCCCTGGCGATTGATCAGCGGGCCCATTTCCACGTCTGCCCTGGCGATGGAGTCGCCGTAGCGGGTGGCGGACATGGCTGCGCTGATGCGCTCGATGAATTGATCAGCGACCTTGCGCTCCACGTACACGCGCTCGGCGCAGTTGCACACTTGGCCGGTGTTGATGATGCGCGAGTCACGGATGGCTTTCACCGCCAGGTCCAGGTCGGCGTCCGCCAGCACGATGGCCGGGGCCTTGCCGCCCAGTTCCAGGTTGAGCTTGGTGATGTTCGGGGCGGCGGCGGTCATGATCCGCGCACCGGTGGCCACGCTACCGGTGAAGCTGATCATGTCTACGCCCTTGTGCGCCGTGAGTGCGCCGCCGACCTGGCCGTCGCCGCAGACCACGTTGAACACACCGGCGGGCAGGTCGGTCTCGGCGACGAGCTTGGCGAATTCAAAGCAGTTGTTCGGGGTTTCTTCGCTGGGCTTGATCACGATGGTGTTGCCGGTAAGCAGTGCCGGCGCCATTTTGCGCGCGATCAAGAAGAACGGAAAATTCCACGGCAGGATGCCGGCCACCACGCCCAACGGCTTGCGGAACAGGAAGATATTTTCGTTCTGGCGGTCGCTGGTGATGATCTCGCCTTCGATGCGCCGCGCCCACTCGGCCATGTAGTCGAGGTAATCGGCGGTGAAGTTCACTTCCACCTCCGCCAAGCCACTGACTTTGCCTTGTTCCAGGGTAATGGTGCGCGCCAGGTGCGCAACGTTCTCACGCAGTTTGGCGGCGATGCGCCGCAGGTGCCCGGCGCGTTCAATGGCGGGTTTACGCGCCCAGGCCTTTTGCGCCTGGCGCGCGGCGGCCAGGGCCTGGTCGACATCGGCAGCGGTGGACGCCGGCACCTTGGACAGCAGCGCGCCAGTGGCCGGGTTGAGCACGTCAATGTGCGCTTCGCTGGGGGTGAAGCGGCCGTTGATGAAGTTCTGGTAAACGGGAACGGATGGCATGGGCAGGTTCCTCAGTAAGTGCGCGAAGGCGCTTGTGTGTCGGCAGCTGGGCGATAGCGGGCGAGGGTGGCCAGGGCGCTCTGGCGCAGCAGGCTGATGTCGATGGCCACTGCGATAAAGCGGCAGCCCCAGGCTTGGTAGCGGCGTGCGTCGTCTTCGTTGGGCGCCAGGATACCGCTGACCTTGCCGGCGGCGAGGGTGGCGTCGATGGCGTGTTTGATGCGCTCCTGCACCTCGGGGTGGCGGGGGTTGCCGGCATGGCCGAGGCCGATGGACAAGTCGGCGGGGCCGATGAACACCGCGTCAACACCTTCCACGGCGGCGATCGCAGCGACGTTTTCCACGCCAAGGCGCGATTCCACCTGCACGATCAGGCACAGCTGTTCATGGGCGGTGTTCAGGTAGTTGTCCACGCCGTCCCAGCGTGTGGCGCGGGTCAAACCGCCGCCGACGCCACGAATACCATGGGGCGGATAACGCATGGCACGCACCAGGGCCTGGGCCTGCTCGGCGGTTTCGACCATGGGGATCATCAAGGTCTGGGCGCCGACGTCGAGCAGTTGCTTGATCAGGCTGGCGTCACCGTTGACGGCACGCACCACGGGCGCCGTGGTGTACGGCGCGACCGTCTGCAACTGGTTGAGCACACTGGGCACAGTGTTGGGCGCATGTTCACCGTCGATCAGCATCCAGTCGTAACCCAGGCTGGCGACGATCTCGGCGGCGTAGCCGGTGGCGAAACCGGCCCAGATGCCATAGTGGGTGGCGTCCTTGGCGAGGGCGGCCTTGAAGCCATTGCGGGGCATGTGCATGGCGCTTTCCTCAGCGGTTGTAGGGACGGTGCAGTTGGCAATCGGGGTTCAGGTCCACGCCGAAGCCGGGCTTGTCCAGTACCGACAAGCGCATGCGGCCATTCACCGGCACCGGTTCGCCCAACAATTGCGGGTGGAACATCGGCACCACTTCATCCGCCTTGGGCGCCATCATCAGGAACTCGGCGAATGGGCTGTTATGGCGGGTGGCGACAAAGTGGTAGCTGTACACCGACGAACCGTGTGGCACGACCATTGCGTTATGCGCGTCGGCCAGCGCCGAGATTTTCACCAGCTCAGTGAGGCCGCCACACCAGCCGACGTCGGGCTGGATGATGTCGCAGCAGCCCATCTCCAGCAGCATGCGAAAGCCCCAGCGGGTGGCTTCGTGTTCGCCGGTGGTGACCAACATGCCTTTGGGCACGTTATTGCGCAGGGCCGCATAGCCCCAGTAGTCGTCAGGGGACAGTGCTTCTTCGATCCACTTCAAGCCATGTTCATGGGCGCCAATCGCCAGCTTGGTGGCGTAGTTAACATCCAGGCTCATCCAGCAGTCGAGCATCAGCCAGAAGTCCGGGCCGACCCGTTCGCGCATGGCCGCCAGGGCTTCGAGGTTCTTGCGCAGGCCGTCTTCGCCTTCGCTGGGGCTGTGATGCAGGGGCATCTTGCCACCGATAAAGCCCATCTTCTGCGCGAGGTCCGGGCGCGCGCCGGTGGCGTAGAACTGCAACTCGTCACGCACCGCGCCACCGAGCAATTGGTGCACCGGTTCCTGACGGATTTTGCCGAGCAAGTCCCACAGCGCCAGGTCGACGCCGGAAATCGTGTTGATCACCAGGCCCTTGCGGCCGTAATACAGGGTGGACTGGTACATCTGGTCCCAGATTTTCTCGATGTCGGTGACGCGGGCGCCTTCGATGAAGCGCGCCAAGTGTTTCTCGACGATGTAGGCGGCCGGTTCACCGCCGGTGGTCACCGCGAAACCAACGGTGCCGTCACTGGCTTCGATTTCCACCACCAGGGTGCCGAGTACGTTGATGCCGAAGCTGCGGCGACTCTGGCGGTACTCGGGGTACTTGCTCATTGGGGTGGAAATATGGTCGTCGATCCAGTGCCCATCGGCCTGGTCGTGGTAATCGGCGCCGCCGCCTCGCAGTACAAAGGCGCGGACGTGTTTGATGGTGAGATGACCCATGGTGTGACTCCTGGCGTTAAACAGTGGCCGGCGTTTTCGACGCGGTGCGGCCGGGTGAATGGATGCCCAGCACCAGCAATGCAGCCAGTACCGTGGTGGCGGACAGCAGGTACAAACCGGCTGCTGGGGAATTGAAGGCGCCTTCAGCCCAGTGCTTGATCACCGGGGCGATAAAACCACCGAGGGCACCGAAGGAATTGATCAGCGCAATGCCGGCTGCGGCGGCGCTGCCGGCCAGGTAGCTGGAGGGGAAGGTCCAGAACACCGGTTGCACCGCGATAAAACCGGAGGCGGCGAAACACAGCGCGAGCATGCCCAGCAGCGGGTTGGCGAAGGTCACCGAGCAAGCGATGCCGGCGGCGGCCATCAGCAGGGTCAGGCACGCGGTCTGCCGGCGCAGGCCGGTACGGTCGCAATAGCTGGGGATCCACCAGGCGGCGAACAACGCGAACAGCCAAGGGATGGCCGAGACCAGCCCGACCATCAACCCCACCTTGGTGCCGAGCAGGCCGCCGACCTGGGTCGGCAGGTAAAACACGACGCCGTACACGCTGGCCTGGATCAGCAGGTACACCAGGCACAGGTACAGCACCGAGGGTTGGCACAGTACGGTCAGCAGGCTGCGGCCGTGGGAGGTTTTGTGTTGGTCTTCGCTGTCCAGCAGGCTTTGGATCTGCTGGCGTTCATCCATGGTCAGCCACGTGGCATCGGCGGGGCGATTGTCCAGGTACCAGTACGCCCAGATGCCCACTGCCGTTGCCATCAGGCCTTCGACCGCGAACAGCCATTGCCAGCCGTGAATCCCAGCGAGGCCGTCCATTTCCAGCAGCAGACCGGACAACGGGCTGCCGAAGATGAAGGCCAAAGGCGCGCCAAAGTAGAAGAAGCCCATGGCCTTGCCGCGCACGGCCTGTGGGAACCAGTAGGTGAGGTAGAGGATCACGCCGGGGAAGAATCCGGCTTCGGCCACACCGAGTAAAAAGCGCAGCACATAAAAGCTGGTTTCGTTATGGGCAAATACCATGGCCGCGGAAACCAGGCCCCAACTGACCATGATGCGGCACATCCACAGACGGGCGCCGACACGGTGCAGGATCAGGTTGCTCGGTACTTCCAGCAGCGCATAGCCAACGAAGAACACACCCGCGCCAAATGCGAAGGCGGCGTCGCTCAAACCGGTGTCGGCTTGAAAGGCTTGTTTGGCAAACCCGACGTTGGCGCGGTCGAGAAAGGCCATGATGTACATCAACAGCAGGAAAGGCAGCAGCCGCCAGGAAATCTTGGCGAGCAGGGGCGTAGGCAGGGTTTTCATAGTGGCGTCCGATGTTTTGTTCTTATGGGACGGACTGTACGGCGGGCGATCAATGCGCTACAAATCGAATCTCGCTTACAACTGATAACCTCAGGGTATCGATATAAAGGAAGTTGATGAGTAGTCCGCCGATCTCCCGCAGCCTATTTAACCGCCTGCGCTACAAGCACTTGCATATGCTCGTAGCGCTGAGTTCCAGCCAGAACCTGCACCGTGCGTCCCAGGCGCTGAACATGTCGCAGCCGGCCGCCACGCGCATGCTGCGTGAGATCGAGGATATGTTTGCCTGCGACCTTTTCGAGCGTTTGCCCAGGGGCATGCGTCCGACGGCGCTGGGCCAGGAGTTGATCCGCTTTGCCGAATCAGCCTTGAGCGGGCTGGACCGTTGCGCCGAAGACTTGATGGCTCGCCAGCAGGGCGGCTATGGCTACCTGTCGATCGGCACCATCATGGGCGCCGCACCGGACTTGGTGATGGACTCCATCGCGCAGATCAAAACGCTAAACCCGCAACTGCGTATCCGCATCATGGGTGACACCAGCGACCAGGTGATCCAACTGCTTGAGCAGGGTCGCATCGACCTGGCGATCACGCGGCGCAACGCCGCCACTGACAGCGAGCATTACAGTTTCGAACCCCTGGGCAACGAACGCTTGCTGGTGGTGGTGCATGCGGGCCATCCCCTGGCTCAGCGCGAACACGTGCCCTTGGAGGAATTGGTGCACGACTGGCCGTGGATCCTGCAACCGCAAACCAGCCCGGCGCGTATCGGCTTCGACCAGGCGCTGCAGGACCTGGCGCTGCCGAGCCCAGCGGACATCATCGAATGCAGCTCGGTGTACTCCATGCAGCAGTTGATCCAACTGACCGACGCGGTGATGGTGCTGTCAGAAAGCGCGCTGCGTGATTACCTGAAGATGGGTTTGGTGGTGGCGTTGCCGGTAGCCCTGGAGGTACGGCTTGCGCCGTTTGGCATGTTATTGCGCAAAGGCGAGGGGGTGAGCCGGGAATTGGGGTGGTTTATCGACTTGCTGCGGCAGAAGGCCGCCATGCTTTAAACGCATTGTTGAAAAGGGCATGGTGTGTCAGTGCGATATTAAATAGAATGAATCTCATTTGAGACTCACTCGCGCCGCGCAGGTCGCTAGCCATGAATGATGCTGTTGTACCGACCCACGCCCCCGAACTGACCTTGTCGAGCCTGTACCGTGACCACCGCAGTTGGCTCGAAAGCTGGCTGCGCCGGCGCCTGGGCAATGCCTGGGATGCCGCGGACCTGAGCCAGGATACGTTTTTGCGGGTGCTCGCCAGCGCCCAGCCGATTGCGCAGATGCAGGAGCCGCGGGCGTACCTGGTGACCGTCGGCAAGCGCCTGCTGGTGAATTTTCATCAGCGGCGCAGCCTTGAACAGGCTTATCTGACTGCCTTGGCGAACCTGCCGGAAGAATGCGTGCCTTCCCCCGAGCAGCGTTGGTTGGTGTTGGAGACGCTGCAAGCCTTGGATGAATTGCTCGACGGCTTGCCGGTGCTGGTCCGCCGCGCCTTCCTCTGGAGCCAACTGGAAGGCCTGGGCTACCGGGAAATTGCCGAGCGCCTCGACGTGTCCGAGCGCACGGTGAAACGTTATATGGCCCAAGCCTACGAGCACTGCCTGCTGGTGGACCTGTGAGCCGCGACGTCGCCCGCGCCGCCGCCCATTGGTTGGCTCTGCTCGAATCCGGCGCGGCCACCGAGCGTGACCACGCCGCGTTGCAGCGCTGGCGTGACAGCCATCCCCAACACGAACAGACCTGGCAGAAAGCCCAAACCCTACGCCAGCGTTTCAGCGACTTGCCCCAGGCCCTGGCGATGGCCAGCCTCGACCGCCCACAACCGGGGCGACGCGCTGTGCTCAAGCGTGCCTTGGGGATCGCGGCATTGGTGCCGACTGCCTGGTTGGTCAGCCGCCAATTGCCCATCGAGGCATGGCGCGCCGACCTGCATACCGCCACTGGTGAGCGCAAACGCCTGCCATTGGCCGACGGCGGCAGCTTGCAACTCAATACCGCGACGGCAGTGAACATGGACCTCGCGCAGCACCGCATCACCTTGGTGGACGGTGAGTTGGCGCTGAATGTGCCTGGCGCGACGGCGATGACCGTGCACACCCGATACGGCGAATTGAGGGTCAGCCAGGCCGAAGTGTGTGTGCGGCAACTGGCCGCTGGCTGTCGGGTGTCGGTGCTCAAGGGCTTGGTTCACGTGCGCGACCTGAACGGGCAAGTGACGACCTTGCAGGCGGGCCAGCAAGCCCCCCTGAACGCCAGCGGGCTGGCCGCCTGGGCGCCGTTTGATGTGTCGCAGTTGGGCTGGCGCGCGGGTGTGTTGACGGCGCAGAACCAACCGTTGGGGGATTTTCTGCGGGAGTTGGAGCGCTATCGCCCAGGGGTGTTGCGCTGGGATTCACGCCTGGAGCGTATGCGGGTGACAGGCAGTTTTCGCTTGGACGACACGGACCGAATCCTCAACCTGTTGGCCTCAACGCTGGGGGTCGAGGTGCAGGCGCGGACGCGCTATTGGGTCACACTGAGTTAAGTGTGGGAGCCGTTTCAATTCAATCACATGGGCGCGTTGCAGCTCGCTCAAGCACAGCGGCTTCAGCTGCGCAGCACCGGATCACGCCGATTCGTTGGCGCTCGGCAGATGCTTCGCAGGTTGACAAATTCTTGAAGCGCTGTTGGCAGGGCAACAATTCACATATTCCTTAATGATATAAATAAATAGTTATATATTCTTTTTGATGTGGTCGGTATTGGCGCATTTTGAGGGCCTGCGCATACGTGCGGATTGACCCAACAGCCAAAAAGGAAAGTCGACATGACCATTAAAGCGATCAACGTGCGCAACCAGTTCAAGGGCGTGATCAAGGACATTCTGCTGGGGGACGTGGTGTCGGAAATCGACGTGCAAACGGCGTCCGGTATTGTCACTTCGGTGATCACTACCCGTTCGGTACGTGATCTGGAGTTGAAAGTGGGCAGTGAAGTGATTGCCTTTGTGAAGTCCACCGAAGTGTCCATCGCCAAGCTGTGACGATCCCGTGTCGTCGCCGGCTGGCGGGGCGCCTGAGATCAAGATCAAAAGCAGAGCAGAGCAAAAGCTGAGCCCATTACGGCTCAGCTTAGGGTGAGTCAGGCCTGGCGTTGGCGCAGTACCCGTTCCATACGTTGCAAACCCTCTTCCAGCATCGACCGTGGGCAGCCGAAGTTCAGGCGCACGAATTGCTGGCTGTCGTCACCGAACTCGATCCCAGCGCTCAAGCCCACCTTGGCCTGTTCCAGGAAGAACTGTTGCGGGTCATCCAGGCCAAGCGCGCTGCAATCCAGCCAGGCCAAGTAGGTGCCTTGCGGTGCATGCATCACCACACCGGGCAGGCGGGTTTGCACGGCCTTGAGCAGGTAGTCACGGTTGGCTTGCAGGTACTGCACCAGCGCGTCGAGCCAGTCGCCGCATTGGCTGTAGGCCGCACGAGTGGCTTCCAGACCGAGGGGGCTGACGCTGTCGACCATGCCGCAACGGGCCGCGTTGAAGCGCTCGCGGATTTCGGCGTTCTGGACCACCGCAAAGCAGGTCTTCAAACCCGCCACGTTATAGGCCTTGCTGGCCGACATCAGGGTGATGGTGCGCTGGGCGATCTCATCGCTGAGGCTGGCGGTGGGGATATGGCGGCGGCCGTCAAAGCACAGCTCGGCGTGGATTTCATCGGAGATGATCAGCGCGCCGTTTGCCAGGCAGGCGTTGGCCACGGCGAGCAGTTCTTCGCGCGGGAAGACTTTGCCAATGGGGTTGTGCGGGTTGCTCAGCAGCAGTGCACCCGCGCCGGCCAGCGCATCGTGCAAGGCTGGCAGTGGCGTGAAGTATTCACCGTCGATCAGCTCGAAGGGGACTTCGATGCGCGGCAGGTTCCAGTGTCCTGGGGCCAGGCGGATCGGCCGATAGTTCGGGGTTTGCAGCACCACTGGCTGGCCCGGCTGGACAAACGCGTGCAGCGCCATGTTGAAACCCGGTTCGACGCCGGGCAGGAACAGCAGCTCATCCGGTTGTACGCGCCAAGCGTATTTGGCCCACAGGTCGGCGACGATCGCCTCGCGCACATCCGGGCCGGCGACGCTGTAGCCGAGGACCTGCTGGTCGAGGCGTGCATGCAGCGCCTGCAGCACGGCGGGGGGCGCGGCGATGTCCATGTCGGCGATCCACATCGGCAAAACGTCCTGCGGGTAGCGGCTCCACTTGGTGCTGCCGGTGCCGATGCGGGGGTGGATCGTGTCGAAATCAAAGCTCATGGGGGGCTCGTATCAGGGAGTCAGGCGCAAGAATGGCGCTGATTCTAGCGCCATTATTTTTATAGGCCAGAGCTGATTGCCACCGACAGTCGCTGATGAGCCTGCTCCAGCGCGCGGTTGACCGCTTCTGCGCCGCGCACCATGGCCGGTAAATACACGAAATCGACTGACTGAATGCCCACGGTAGACAGGATCGCGGTCATGTACGGCGTGAAAAAGTCCGGCTCATGGCCCTTGCGGGCGTTACCCGAACTGACCAGCACAAAGGTGCGTCGGTCCTTCAGTAAGCCGACTTTTTCAAACTGCTCATTCAGCGTAAAGCTGCGTTGGATGCGCACCACTTGGTCGATCCAGGCCTTGAGCGCCGCCGGCACGGTGAAGTTATGCACCGGCGCGCAGAGGATCAGCAGGCCGCAGGCTTCGAGTTCCACGATCAACTGTTCCGACAGCCCCGTCGCGCTGGCGCTGAGTCCGCCCGGAGTGGTCAGCGCGTTAGCGTATTCACGGGTCAAGGGCGGCAGTGCCTGGCTGCCATAATCGCGTTCGGTCACCTGCGCGCCCGGCATCAGGTCGCGTAACAGTGCGCGGGCCAGTTTGAAGGTCTGCGCGGCTTTGCCGTGGGGGCTGAAACTGAGGAGCAGGGCGTGAGTCATTGGCTCAAATCCTGGGAAAAGTGCATGCCCAGGGGCAGCAGGCCCTGGCGGAAATAGAAGCGCTGGGCCATGGCCATGTGCATGCCGGTGTCCAGCACCAGCCAGCGATAGCCACGCGCGCGGGTTTCCTCACGCACGCGATCCAGCAGGCGTTCACCCAGCCGGCGACGCTGCAATGAGGCGTCTATCACTAGGTCATCCACGTATATAAAGCGGCCATACAGGGTGTTTTCGGTCAACCGGTAGCCGGCCAGGCCAATCACCTGGCCGTTTTCGCGTGCGGCCAGCAGGCGATAGCCGTTTTGCCGTTGGCGCTGGATTTGCGCGGCAAAGGCCGTTGCGTCGGTGAGGTGCGGGCGCAGCTGTTGCATCACTACGAAGCAGGCGATGAAATCGGCCTGGGTTTCCATCTGTACGCATTCGACGTGTTCATTCATGGCCTTGGTTCTCAACGTGCGCCTTGATCGCTGCCGGCACTTTGCGGAAGCTGATCGCAACGCGGTTAAGCGCGTTCATCAACGAAATGGCCAGGGTCAGGTCGGCGATTTCCTTCTCACTGAACGCCGCCGCGACCTCTGTGTAATCTGCATCCGGTACTTGGGTTTGCGCCACGGGGGTGACCACTTCGGCCCAGGCCAGCGCGGCACGTTCACGCGGGGTAAAGAGCGGGAGCCCCTCGCGCCAGGCAGCCAGCAGCATGATTTTTTCCAGGCTCACGCCCTGTTTGAGCAAGTCGCGGGAGTGGCTGTCCAAGCAATAGGCGCAGCCATTGAGTTGCGAGACCCGCAGGTACACTAAGTCGATCAGTTCTTTCTCCAGGCCGCAGCCATGGATGTAGCTGTGCACCGTGCCCAGGGCTCTGTAGCCGACAGGGGCGGCCTGGGCGTAATCGAGGCGGTGTTTCATGGGCATTCCTTTGTTCGGTCAGGGATGCGCCATTGTCGTGGGGGTGAACGGGGGCCGACAGGGGCATGATTGGACAAGTGGGTTGGGACATGATCAGACTTCGGCCTGTCTTTGCGTCGAGCCACTTGCGATGTCGTCACTACCCAAATACCAGGAAATCTACCGGCGCTTTCGCCAGGCCATCGACCAGGGCCAATTGCGCCCCGGTGAGCGCGTGCCGTCGGTGCGGGCGCTGGCCCAGGAGCTCAAGGTGGCGCGCGGTACGGTGGAGGCGGCGTATCAGCTATTGGTCAGCGAGGGCTTCTTTGAGGCGCGCGGGCAAGCGGGAACGGTGATCGCCGAGGCGTTGCCGCCGAAGTCGGTGAAGCCAATGCCGGCCTCGTTGCCAGGCACTTCAGGTCCACGTCCGCTGCAGATGGGCTTGCCTGCTTTGGATGCGTTCCCGCGCAAGCTGTGGGCGCGGTTGGTCACCCAGCAAGTGCGCCGCACCGACGCCGACAGCCTGGCGATGGGTGACGTACGTGGCACCCAGGCGCTGCGTGTGGCGATCGCCAGCTACCTGGCGTTGTATCGGGGCGTGGAGTGCTCGCCGCAGCAGGTATTTGTGTGTGCCGGGTATGCGGGGTGCCTGACGTTGGTGTGCGACACGCTGGCGATGGCGGGGCAACGCTGTTGGTTTGAAGACCCTGGGTATTTGCATGCGCGGCAATTGTTGATGCGTCACGGTGTGGAGCTGGTGCCGGTGCCGGTGGATCGCGATGGCCTGGATGTCGAGCAAGGCATTGCGCGCGAACGCGAGGCACGATTGGCGATTGTTACCCCGGCGCATCAGAGCCCGTTGGGTGTGGCGTTGAGCCCGGCGCGTCGGCAGGCCTTGCTGGAGTGGGCGCGGGCGCAAGGCAGTTGGGTGGTAGAGGATGACTACGACAGTGAGTTTCGCTATCGCGGCCAGCCGCTGGCAGCGCTCAAGAGCCAGGATGTGGATGACCGGGTGATCTATGCCGGGAGCTTCAGCAAAATGCTGTTCCCGGGCTTGCGGTTGGGGTATCTGGTGGTGCCCGTGTCGTTGGTCGAGGTGTTTGAACGGGGTGCCCATGCGTTGCAGCAGCGCAGCGCGCAGTTGTTGCAGCTGACGGCGGCGGATTTTCTGGAGCAGGGGCATTTCACCCGGCATCTGAAGAAAATGCGGCAGTTGTATGCGCAGCGTCGGGGGTATTGGGTGGCGGCGTTGCGGGTGCATTGCGCGGCGTTTTTGCGGGTAGATGAGCAGGCGGGCGGGATTAACCTCTTGGCTCGGTTGGTGGTGGATGTACCGGATCGGGTTGTGGCTGAGGCGGCTGATCGTGCAGGGTTGGCAGTTCAAGCGTTGTCATCGTGGACGCTCGAGGTGGGGTGGGGGCAGGGGTTGATGATGGGATTTACCAATGTTGCGACGGCTCAGCAAGCGAAAGACTTGGCGCTGGTTCTGCGCAGCATTCTCGCCGAACGTACCGGCCTGAGCGAGCGATAGAACATGGGCTTTTTCAGGCCGGTTCTGTGACCGACAGGTTCTGTAATAAAAACGCCATTGCGCTGGGGATTAAATCCGCAACGGGCTATTTTGGTGCATCTCAATAACCAGAGTAGCCATGGATGAAATACCAACCCTTCAGCCGTACCTTGATTGTCACCGCCCTGGTGTTGACGGTCAGTGGTGTGCAAGCCGCGTCCCAGGCCCCGGTGGCCGGTGAAAATGGCATGGTGGTCACGGCCCAGCATTTGGCAACACATGTGGGCGTGGATGTGCTCAAGGCTGGCGGCAACGCGGTCGATGCGGCCGTCGCCGTGGGCTACGCGCTGGCCGTGGTATACCCGGCGGCGGGTAACCTGGGCGGTGGCGGTTTCATGACCGTGCAACTGGCTGACGGGCGCAAGACCTTCCTCGATTTCCGCGAAAAAGCGCCGCTGGCGGCCACCGCCAATATGTACCTGGACAAAGACGGCAACGTCGTCGAAGGCCTCAGCGCCAAGGGCCATCTGGCTGTGGGCGTACCTGGCACTGTCTCGGGCATGGAGCTGGCCCTGAGCAAATACGGCACCCTCAAGCGTGCCCAGGTCATCGCCCCGGCGATCAAACTGGCGGAAAACGGCTTCGCCCTGGAGCAGGGTGATATCGACCTGCTGCATACCGCTACCGGTGAGTTTGAAAAAGACAAGGACATGCGCGCAATCTTCCTGCATAACGGCCAACCGCTGCAGGTGGGTCAGAAACTCGTGCAGAAAGACCTGGCCAAGACCCTCAAGGAAATCTCGGCCAAGGGCAGTGACGGTTTCTATAAAGGTTGGGTTGCCAAGGCACTGGTGGATTCCAGCCAGGCTGGCAAAGGCATCATCACCCAGGCAGACCTCGACAACTACAAAACCCGCGAGCTGGCGCCCATCGAGTGCGACTACCGTGGCTACCATGTCGTTTCGGCACCGCCGCCGAGCTCCGGTGGCGTGGTGATCTGCCAGATCATGAACATCCTCGAAGGCTTCCCGATGGCCGACCTGGGCTATCACTCGGCCCAAGGCCTGCATTACCAGATCGAGGCCATGCGCCACGCGTATGTGGACCGTAACAGCTACCTCGGTGATCCGGATTTCGTAAAGAACCCGATCGAGCACCTGCTGGACAAAAACTACGCGACGAAACTGCGTGACGCGATCGATCCGCAAAAGGCCGGTGATTCCCAGGCGATCAAGCCGGGTGTATCGCCCCATGAAGGCAATAACACCACCCACTATTCCATCGTCGACAAGTGGGGCAACGCGGTGTCGGTTACCTACACCCTCAACGACTGGTTCGGTGCGGGCGTGATGGCGAGCAAGACCGGGGTGATCCTCAACGATGAAATGGACGACTTCACCGTCAAGGTCGGTGTGCCGAACATGTACGGGCTGGTCCAGGGTGAAGCCAACGCCATTGCACCGGGCAAGGCGCCGCTGTCGTCGATGAGCCCGACCATCGTGACCAAGGATGGCAAGACGGTGATGGTAGTGGGTACGCCAGGTGGCAGCCGCATCATCACAGCGACCTTGCTGACGATCCTGAATGTGATCGACTACAAGATGAACATCCAGGAAGCCGTGGACGCACCGCGTTTCCACCAGCAGTGGATGCCTGAGACGACTAACCTGGAGACCTTCGCGGTCAGCCCGGACACCCAGAAGATCCTTGAAAGCTGGGGCCACACGTTTGCAGGCCCGCAGGACGCCAACCACTTGGCGGCGATCCTCGTGGGTGCTCCATCCCTGGGTGGCAAACCGGTGGGGAATAACCGCTTCTATGGCGCGAATGACCCGCGTCGCAACACCGGGCTTTCCTTGGGCTACTAACCACGCCTGCAGTGAGCGGGCTTGCCCCGCTCATACAATAATTCTTCTACGGCCTTGAAGGCCGCGACTCGGCGCTTCTCCCAATTCCCTCTGATCACTACGACTGCCTGCTGATGCTGCTGCATCCACGCCAGGCTATCCTCGAAAAACGCCTGCCGATCCGCCAGTTCCGGTTGGCAGCGTTGGCCGTCGGCGGTCCATTCCACATCATCCGGCGAGAGCAGCAGGTGCAGGTCGTAATGCCGCGCCAGCAGTTCGCTGTCCAGCCACGCCGGGTAGTCGCCGAACAGCGTCTGGCTCCAGAGTCTGTTGGTCAGCAAATGCGTGTCGAGGATCAGCCACTCAGGCTGTTCGGCGCGGGCAGCGTCCTCCCAGGCCAGTTGGCCGCGGGCAATGGCCGGGATATCGGCCAAGGTGGTATCACGTCGATGATGGTCGATGAAATGGCGCACATATTCACCGACCATCAGCCCGCCGAAGTGCGCTTGCAGTTCAGCCGCCAGCCAGCTCTTGCCGCTGGATTCGGGACCCGCCAATACCACCACTTTCATGCGTGCAACGCCGGGTCGGCGCGCCATTCACGCCAGCCTTGCACGGCGATCACAGTGAACAGCGCGTACAGCGCGGCGGTGAGGTACAGGCCTTTGTAGAGGAACAGCCCGACGAAGATCACGTCCACCACAATCCACAACGCCCAGCACTGCACACGTTTCTGCGCCATCCACATTTGCGCCACGAGGCTGAAACCGGTGAGCGCGGCGTCGAGCCAGGGTTGGGCGGCGTCGGTCCAGTGGGCCATGGCGGCGCCGAGCAGCAGGCTGCCGACTGCGCCCACCGTGAGGCTGGCCATGATTGCCAGCCCACCAAGGCGGGTGACCTGGCGCCCTTGCTTGATCTGGCCGGCGCGGGTCCACTGCCACCAGCCGTAGACTTGCAGGGCGGCGTAAACCACCTGTAGCAGCATGTCGGAATAGAGTTTCACATCGTAGAACACCCAGGTGTAAAGCAGCACCATGACCAGCCCGATCGGCCAGCACCAAGGGTTTTGCTTGACCGTCAGCCACACGGCGATCACCCCCAGGGCAGCGGCGAACAGTTCAAGCCCGGACATGGTCGTTCCTTGGGAGAGTGGGAGAGGGCGGGGATTGTAACGAAAGAAGATTGGCGTAGGAATTGGCTTGTAGTGAGCGGGCTTGCCCGCTCACTACCGGACTAGACTTTGAACTGGCGCAAGAGTCCGTCGAGCTGATCGCTCAGGCTGCGCAAGTGCACACTTGCTACGCTCGACTGTTCCGCCGCCAACGCCGTGCTGTGGGACAAACCGGCGGCCTGGGTGACGTTCTGGTTGATGTCTTCCACCACATGCGCCTGCTGCAGCGTGGCGCTGGCAATCGAGGCATTCAGGCTGTTGAGGTTGTGCAGGGCCTGGCCGATGGCGGTCAGGCTGGCGCCGGCTTGGCCGGCTTGCTCGATGGTCAGTTGCGACGCGCTGTGGCTGTCGCTGATCACGTTGACCGCCGCTTCCGAGTGGCCTTGCAGGCGCTCGATCATGCCCTGGATCTCCGCCGTGGATTTTTGCGTGCGCTGAGCCAGCAGGCGTACTTCATCGGCCACCACCGCAAAGCCGCGGCCTTGCTCGCCAGCGCGTGCCGCTTCAATCGCCGCGTTCAAGGCCAGCAGATTGGTCTGGTCGGCGATGGAACGGATGACCTCGAGCACGCTGCCGATCTGGGTACTTTCAGCGGACAGGGTACGAATCACTTCCACGGCCTGGCTGATGGTGTTGGAGAGTTGGTCGATCTGTTGCAGGCTGCCGTCGATATTGACCTGGCCTTGCTGCGCCTGGGCCTGTGCATCGCGCATTTCGCTGGCGGCGTGTTCAGCGTTCTTGGCCACGTCCTGCACGCCGTAGGTGACTTCATTGATGGCGGTGGCCACCAGTTCCATCTGCTGGGACTGTTGCTGGCTGCGGTCATGGGCCTGGGTCGCATTGTTGCCCAGCTCCTGTGAGGACTGGCCCAGCGCGTTGGCGCATACCTGCAACTGGCTCACCACCTCGCGCAACTTGGCGGTGAAGTTGTTGAAGTGATGGGCCAATTGGGTGACTTCGTCCCGGCCGTGGGTGTCGAGGGTGCGGGTGAGGTCGCTTTCGCCGCTGGCAATGTTGCCCATGGCGTTCACCGCGTCCTGCAGCGGCCGCACAATGCTGCGGGCGATCAGTGAGACCAGCAACGCCATCACCAGCGCAATGCCGAGGCCGATAAACGAGGCTTTCCAGACCTGGGTGCTGAACTCGGCCTGCACATCATCCACGTACACACCGGAACCGATAATCCAGCCCCACGGCTGGAACAGTTGGATGTACGAAGTTTTCGGCACTGGTGCGTCGGCCCCAGGCTTGGGCCAGCGGTAGTTGACGATGCCGGCGCCCTTGGCCTTGGCCAGGATCACGAATTCGTTGAACACGGCAAACCCGTCAGGGTCACGAATGGCCGAAAGGTTCTGGCCATCGAGCTTGGGGTTGGCCGGGTGCATGATCATCACCGGCGTCAGGTCGTTGATCCAGAAATAGTCGTCATGGTCGTAGCGCAAGCCACGCACCACGCTCATGGCCTGTTTCTGGGCGGCTTCGCGGGTCATCACGCCAGTCGTCTCAAGGCTGTGATAAAACGTCAGAATCCCGTTGGCGGTCTGGACCACGTGTTGGGTTTGGAGGCGCTTGGCCTGGTACAGATCGTCATGGATCTGCTTGAGCATCAGCAAACCCAGGGCCAACAGCATCAGCACGGCGACTATCAGGATCAGCCAGAGGCGCCGGCTGATCGACATATTGCGCAAACTGTTCATCGTCCTGTCACTCCGGGCTTTTTATAATTGTGGGCGTTGCATCGACTTTTCCGCCTTGTCTGATAGGCTTTCGGCCTGTACTCGGAAAACCTGAGTACTGTCTGATTTTTCACAAGATTTTTGCAGATTGGGGGTTAAAGTCCAGCATCGTATCTTGTCGTCAGTGAACCATTAAAAAGATCAATGAGGCTTGCCATAGAGCAAGACCTTTGGGGGAAGCATGGATTTTTGGACCGCCATACAGGCATTGATTCTTGGCGTTGTGGAGGGGCTTACCGAGTTCCTGCCGATTTCCAGCACTGGCCACCAGATCATCGTCGCCGACTTGCTCGACTTTACCGGCGACCGTTTCAATGCGTTCAACATCATCATTCAGCTGGGCGCCATCCTCGCCGTGGTGTGGGAATTCCGTGGCAAGATTTTCGAAGTGGTCAGCGGCCTGCCGACCCAGCGCAAGGCCCAGCGGTTCACCGTCAACCTTTTGATCGCCTTCTTCCCGGCCGTGGTATTGGGGGTGATTTTCGCCGACCTGATTCATCACTACCTGTTCAACCCGATCACCGTGGCCACGGCGCTGGTGGTGGGCGGCGTCATCATGCTGTGGGCCGAGCGCCGCGAGCACGAAGTGCATGCCGAAACCGTCGATGACATCACCTGGAAAGACGCGCTCAAGGTGGGCCTGGCGCAGTGCCTGGCGATGATTCCGGGCACCTCGCGGTCCGGCTCGACCATTATCGGCGGCCTGTTGTTCGGCCTGTCGCGCAAGACCGCCACCGAGTTCTCGTTCTTCCTGGCGATGCCGACCATGGTGGGTGCGGCGGTGTATTCGGGCTACAAGTACCGTGACCTGTTCCAGCCTGCGGACTTGCCGGTGTTCGCCATCGGCTTTGTGACCTCGTTCATCTTCGCGATGATTGCGGTCAAGGGCTTGCTCAAATTCATCGCCAGCCACAGCTATGCAGCGTTTGCCTGGTACCGCATTGCGTTTGGCTTGTTGATCCTGGCGACTTGGCAATTCGGCTGGATCGACTGGGCCGCGGCCAAGGCATGATGATTCAGCACCCACGCTTGAAGGCAGCGCTCTTCGTGCTGCTGTGCGCGGCGCCGCTGTTGGGTTCGGTACTGGTGTGGCAGCGCGGCGAGACCGTGATCCCGCTGGCGGCCTATGGCGTGGTCAGCGTGATCGCGTTTTTCCTGTATTGGAGCGACAAGCGCAAGGCGCGCACCGACAGTTGGCGCACGCCGGAAAATATCCTGCATGCCGTGGAACTGGCGGGCGGTTGGCCGGGGGCGCTGATTGCCCAGCAGGTGTTCCGGCACAAGACGCGCAAGGTGTCTTATCAGGTGTTGTTTTGGGTGATTGTGTTGTTGCATCAGGTGTTTTGGCTTGACCAGATGTTTCTCGGCGGCACGTTGGTTTCAGTCCTATAGGCTTGGGTATCTACAGCTCTTTTGGTGCTGCGCCAGACCTGTGGCGAGGGAGCTTGCTCCCGTGGCGGCGGGGCATGCGGCGACTTTTATCTGGCGAGAAACGGTTCAAATGTGGGAGCTGGCTTGCCTGCGATGGCTATGTGTCGGGCGACTAGGATCGAGTGTATATCCGTTATTTAGATAACGGCCACTTAGGGTTTCGCTCTTACAGCGACTCACTTTTGGAAAGGCCCAAAAGTAAGCAAAAGGCCTTCGCCCCACCACTCGGTGTCTCGCCTAGGCTCGACATGCCCTCACTCCGGCTTGAATCCGTGGGCCGCCGCGATGAGCCATCCTTGGCCCAGCGCGGCTAACCCGGCGTCCTGTCGGGTTACCCACGGATTCAAGCCTGCGTTCGGCCAGCGTGGTTGACGGGGCGCCTGAGATCAAGATCAAAAGCTGAGCAGAGCAAATCAAAAGCAGAGCAACCGATAGTCACTTAGATAACTAGGGTGCTTTTGCGTCAATCACCCAGCAACAGCCCGACCTGCGTGCGTTTGGGCAACTTGCTGACCACCAACTGGTGTGAACGCTGCAACAAGCCACGCAGTTCATCAGCCCCAAGCGGGTAGGGCGTGTTCATGATGATCCACTGCGCGCGGGCCAGATACGGCGCCGGGTGGATGCCTGGGCGGTCCACATGGCCGAGGAACAGTTCCTTATCGACCTTGAACGCCAGCGATTCACCGCGCAGGTTCTGCAGGGCAAACATCTTGTTGCCGGCAATCGAGAACACACGCACACCGCCCCATTTATAGTCCTCCCGCGCACCGGGCAGGCTCAGGCAGAAGCTGGCGACGTGTTCTTCGGTCATCTTCATAGCAAGCGGTCTCCACAGCCTTTGAAGCCTTCTTCCAGGTAGTCGATCCAGGCCCGTATCGCCGGCAGCACGCCGCGCCGATGCGGGTAAACCGCTTGCAGCCAGCCGCCCGGCAATGACCATTGAGGCAACAATTGCACCAATCGGCCGTTGGACAACTCTTCTTCGCAATACATCATCGGTAACACGGTAAAACCCACGGCCATGATGGCGCTGGCTTTACGCACAATGAAATCTTCGATGCCCAGGCGGGCTTCCATCACCAGTTCGTGAGGGGTGCCCTGTGGGTCGAGGATACGTTGATGCACCATGCGGTCTGCCTCCAATGCACCGAGGATGGGCAGTTGCCTGAGGTCGTCGAGGCTGTTGACTCGACGCTCGCGCACGAGTTCGGGGCTGGCGACCAGCACGGTCTGGGCCTGGCGCAGGCGTTTGGTCACCAGTAGCGGGTCTTCATCACCGAGTTCACGCACGCGCAACGCCACGTCGATACCTTCAGCCACCAGGTCGACACGGCGATTGACCAGGGTCATTTCCAACTGCACCTGGGGGTGGGCAGCGAGAAAGCCCGCGACCAGCTCCGGCAGAATGTGCTGCGCCATGCCCACCGGGCAACTGACCCGCAGCCGACCACGGGGTTCGCTGGACATCCTGGCCACGGCCTCATCGGCCATTTCCGCTTCCAGCAGCATGGCCTGGCAGTGGCGCAGGTAGCGCTCGCCGACGGCGGTGAGGGTCAATTGGCGGGTGGTGCGTTGCAGCAGGCGCGCGCCCAGGCGTTCTTCCAGCTCAGCGATGCGCCGCGACAGCCGCGACTTGGGAATCCCCAGCAATCGCCCGGCCGCCGCGAAGCCACCGGCTTCCACGACTTTGGCGAAATAGTAGAGGTCGTTGAGGTCTTGCATGGTCAGCCTATTGTCCTGTGAGTGGGACGAACTATCGCATTTAAGCCGTCTTATCGGCTATTGGTTTCATGTGTAGGATCACCACCATCTGATCGCCCTTGACGATCCTAACCGGAGATCTCACATGAAACTTTTGCATATAGATTCCAGCATTCTCGGCGACAACTCGGCATCCCGTCAGCTCAGCGCGGGCGTGGTCAAGGCCTGGCAAGCGGCGGAGCCGGGTGTGGAAGTGACTTACCGCGACCTGGCCAGCGAAGCTATCAACCACTTCTCCGGCGCGACCCTGGGCGCCCTGGGCACTGCCGCTGAACAGCGAGATGCCGCGCAAAAGCACGAGGCCGACCTGAGCGCATCGTCGCTGGCTGAATTCCTCGCCGCCGATGCCTTGGTGATTGGTGCGCCGATGTACAACTTCACCATCCCGACTCAACTGAAAGCCTGGATCGACCGCATCGCCGTCGCCGGCCAGACTTTCCGCTACACCGAAGCCGGCCCGGAAGGCCTGTGCGGCAACAAGAAAGTCATCATCGTGTCCACGTCCGGTGGCTTGCACGCCGGGCAGGCGTCTGGCGCTGCCCATGAAGGTTATCTGAAACTCCTGTTTGGTTTCCTAGGTATCACTGACATTGAAATCGTACGGGCCGAAGGCTTGGCCTACGGCGATGACGCGCGTAGCAAATCTTTGAGCGACGCCAACGTACGCATCAACGAACAATTGTTCGCCGCCGCGTAAAGCTTATGTAAAACAGCGCCTTTCCCCGTTTCAATCTGAAGCGGCACGTCTAAACTCTGTATTCTGATCGCCTCGAAACGACCGGACTACGGAGTTTTTTCGTTTACCCGCTGTCATTACTCTGGCCCAGGTTATGCACGCATGGGTTTATCACCCGGTGCGAGCGCCTGAACCATGGATTTTTCAACCAGATATGCCGCGGATGTTGAACGTGGGCACACAGCAAAGGTGGCCATCCCCATGATGCGTCTTTGTGCTGTTATGGTTCTTTCCCTGCTCGGCAGCCTGGTTTCAGTGCACGCCGCCCCTGCGCCTCACCCCCATTGGAGTGTGGGTTTCCACCGCATGACTTTTCTCGACCCGGTGGACTTGCAGCCGATGAAAGCCATCGCGTTCTACCCGTCCACCGACGCTGAACACACCACGCCGTTGGGCGCCTATCACGTCGCGGCCTCCGAAGATTCCAAGATTTCCATTGGCCGATTTCCGATGTTGATGCTGTCCCACGGCAACACCGGCACACCTCTGGCCCTGCACGACCTGGCCACGTCGCTGGCGCGTAAAGGTTTTGTGGTGGTGGCGGTGCTGCATCCTGGCGACAACTACAAAGACCACAGTCGACTGGGCACGGTGAGCAACCTGTATGGCCGGCCGATTCAGATTTCTGAAGCGATCACTGCCACCCTGGGCGATCCGATGCTGTCGCCATTCGTTGACGTCGATCAGGTGGGCGTTATCGGTTACTCGGCCGGGGGTGAAACCGCGTTGATCCTGGCGGGTGCCAAGCCGGATTTCGACCGCCTGCGCCGTTACTGCCAGGAGCGCCCGGAGGATCGCGATGCTTGCACCACCAAAGGCGAATTGGTGGTGGACCGCGATGACCTGCAACCGCAATCCGACCTGCGCATTCACGCCTTGATGCTGATGGCGCCGTTGAGCCTGATGTTCGGCCGCCACACCCTTGCCGACGTGCATGTGCCGGTGCTGCTCTACAGTGGCGATGGCGACAAGTTGGTGGCCGTGGACAAGAACGCTGCCGCCCTGGCGCGCAAGCTGCCAGAGCCGCCCGACTTCAAGCTGCTGGCCGGGGCAGGGCACTTCGTGTTCATGGCGCCGTGTGACAGCGACCAATTGGCGGCGATGCCGGCGATTTGCACGGATGCTGACGGGGTCGACCGTGAAGGCATTCACCGTGACTTGATCTCTGAGGCGGGGCGTTTTTTCAGCCATACCCTCGGTCAATCCACCCGCGCCGGTATGCAAACGGCTGATCAGTAATCGCGGCGCATGAGCAACAGGGTCACGCCCAGGGCGGTGACCGACAACAGCGCGGCGCAGAAGAAGATCCAGCCGTAGCCGAGGTTCAAGGCCACGGCGCCCATCAACGGCCCGGCGATCGCGAGGGCCAAGTCAAAAAACACCGCATACGCACTCAGCCCCGCGCCACGGCTGCTGTTGGGCACCTGTTTGATGGCTTCCACCCCCAGCGCCGGGTACACCAGTGACAAGCCAAAGCCGGTCAGCCCGGCCCCAACCAACGCCACCGCGGTGGACGGTGCCAGCCAGAGCAGTGTAAGGCCGAGGGTTTCGATGGTCATGCAGGCAATCGCTGCCCGAAAGCCACCAAAACGGCTGATGGCGGCAATAAACACCAGCCGTGACAGGATGAAGCACGCGCCAAATACCGTGAGGCAGTACGCCGCGCCGACCCAACCTCGATTGAGGTAGTACAAGGTGATAAAGGTGGTGAGGGTGCCATAGCCAATCGATGCCAGGCACAGGCTGGCGCCAAACGGCGCGATACGCCCGAACACCGCCCAAAATGGCAGACGCTCGCCACGCACAACCGGCACCGACGGTTTGTTGCGGATCAGCGCCAGGCCCAGTGCCGCCAACACTGACAGCGCAATGCCGAGGCTGGTGTAGCCGTATTCGGCCACCATCACGACACCCAGCGGTGCACCAATGGCAATGGCACCGTAGGACGCGATCCCATTCCACGAAATCGACCGCGCGGTGTGTTCGGCACCGACCTGGCCCATGCACCAACTGATGGTGCCCACGCCGATCAACCCTTGGGCCACGCCCAACAACAGACGTGCGACGATCAGAATACCCAGGCTCAGCGACGGCAGGCTTTCCACCAGCGTCGCGAAAAACGTCAGCACGCCACTCACAAGAATCCCGGCCAGCCCCAACACAATTGCACGCTTGGTGCCGACGTTATCCGACATTCGCCCGGCCATGGGGCGGCTGAGCAGGGTGGCGAGATATTGCGAGCCGATCGTGATGCCGGCCACTACAGCGCTGAACCCAAGTTGCTCGTGTACATAGCCAGGTATGACCGCAATCGGCAGGCCAATGCAGATAAAGGCGATGAAGGTGTAGAAGACGATGGAGACGATCTGCAGGGTGATCGACAGGGAGTTGGGCGTGGCGGCAGACATGGGTACTCGTTCGCTGGCGGGCGGTAGGCGCATCATGGCAAGGGCCAGGGGCAAAGGAAAGCAGACTAACTACTTAAACAACATCCCTCCCGGAGCGAATAACCTGTGGCGAGGGAGCAAGCTGCCTCGCCACAAAAAGCGTGCTCATCTCAAGATGCAAAAAGCCCCGTCACACTGGACGGGGCTCTAACTTGCTGCTTGCAGCCGAAAACTAATCGCTGCTCTTAAAACACCACGCCTTGGCTGCGCAGGTAGTCGTCATAGGTGCCGCTGAAGTCGATCACGCCGGTGGCGCTCAACTCGATGATGCGGGTGGCCAGGGAGGATACGAACTCACGGTCGTGGCTGACGAAGACCAGCGTGCCTGGGTAGTTTTCCAGCGCCAGGTTCAGTGCCTCGATGGATTCCATGTCCAAGTGGTTGGTCGGTTCGTCCATGATCAGCACGTTCGGCTTTTGCAGGATCAGCTTGCCGAACAGCATACGGCCTTGCTCACCACCGGAAATCACCTTCACCGACTTCTGGATCTCGTCGTTGGAGAACAGCATGCGACCCAAGGTGCCACGGATCATTTGCTCGCCTTGAGTCCACTGGCCCATCCAGTCGAACAAGCTCATGTCGTCTTCGAAGTCATGGGCGTGGTCCTGAGCGTAGTAGCCCAGCTCAGCCGCGTCGGTCCACTTGATGCTACCGGCATCCGGCGTCAGCTCGTTGACCAGAGTACGCAGCAGCGTGGTCTTGCCGATACCGTTCGGACCGATGATCGCCACGCGCTCGCCCGCTTCAACCTGGAAGCTGAAGTCCTTGAACAGCGGTTTGCCATCGAAGCCTTTGGCCATGCGCTCGACAATGACCGCCTGGCGGTGCAGTTTTTTGTTCTGGTCGAAACGGATGAACGGGCTCACACGGCTCGAAGGCTTGACCTCGGCCAGTTGGATCTTGTCGATCGCCTTGGCGCGGGAGGTGGCTTGCTTGGCTTTCGAGGCGTTGGCCGAGAAGCGGCTGACGAAGGATTGCAGTTCGGAGATCTGCGCCTTCTTCTTGGCGTTGTCCGACAGCAGTTGCTCGCGGGACTGGGTCGCTACAGTCATGTACTCGTCGTAGTTGCCCGGGAACAGGCGCAGCTCGCCGTAGTCCAGGTCAGCCATGTGGGTGCACACGCTGTTCAGGAAGTGACGGTCGTGAGAGATGATGATCATCAGGCTGGAACGCTGGGTCAGGATGTTTTCCAGCCAGCGGATGGTGTTGATGTCCAAGTGGTTGGTCGGTTCGTCGAGCAACAGCACTTCAGGGTCGGAGAACAGCGCCTGGGCCAGCAATACGCGCAGTTTCCAGCCAGGGGACACTTCGCTCATCGGGCCGAAGTGCTGTTCCAGGGGAATGCCCAGGCCCAGCAGCAGCTCACCGGCGCGGGATTCGGCAGTGTAGCCGTCCATCTCGGCGAATTCGGTTTCCAGTTCGGCCACGGCCATGCCGTCTTCTTCGCTCATTTCCGGCAGCGAGTAGATACGATCGCGCTCGGCCTTGACCTTCCACAGTTCCTCGTGGCCCATGATCACGGTGTCGAGCACGGTGAATTCTTCGTAGGCGAACTGGTCCTGGCGCAGTTTACCCAAGCGCACGTTCGGCTCCAGCATGACCTGGCCGCCGGACGGATCGAGGTCGCCACCGAGGATTTTCATGAAGGTCGACTTGCCGCAACCGTTGGCACCGATCAAGCCATAACGGTTGCCTGCGCCGAACTTGACCGAGACGTTCTCGAAGAGCGGCTTGGCGCCGAACTGCATGGTGATGTTAGCTGTGGAGATCAATTACTTTACCTATCAATGGGTTGCGAGCGTGTCGGCAGGAGCCTTCAGGCATGCGTCAACAGCGACATCAAGGCGCGAAACCCGGTCGCTGAGCAGAAAATTTTGGATGTGTGTTGGAATTTGGCGCGTATTGTCGCATATGTCAGGCGACAGTTGTATGTCGAGCGAAGGATGGTTTCATCAACGTCTCCGGCATCGCCAGCCATAAGAGCGCCAGGGCCAGCGCTGCAACGCCGGCGAGTGTCAGGAACGCCGCGTTGTAGCCCGCTTGTTGCACCACGAAACCGGCCAGGCTGCTGCTCAGCGCCGCTCCCAGGCCGAACACGGTGGTGAGGGTGCCCAGGCTGACGTTGAAGCGGCCGGTGCCCTGGGTCAGGTCCTTGACGATCACCGGGAACAAAGCGCCGAAAATCCCTGCGCCGATGCCGTCGAGCATTTGCACCGCCACCAGCCAGTAAGGATCGCTGGACAGCGTGTAGAGCACACCGCGCAGCGGCAGGATCATGAAACCGGCCATCAGCAAGGGTTTGCGCCCCCAGATGTCGGCCTTGAGCCCGACCAGCCAGGCCATCGGCACCATCACCAATTGCGCGGCGACAATGCAGGCCGACGTCAGCGGCGTGGCCATTTGCAGGTTTATCTGTGAGAGCTTTTGGCTGACCAGCGGCAGCATGGCGGCATTGGCCAAGTGGAACAGGGCGCAACAGATGGCGAATAACAAAAGCGGGCGGTTCGCCAGCAATGCCTTGAGGCCGGAAGGTTGTTCATGATCGGTGTGATGCTCAGGATCGAAGCCGCGGGCAACGTCGTGGTCGATCGCTGCTGCCGACACGCAGCTCACGGCCAAAACACTGGCGACTGCCATAAACGCCATCAGGTAAAACACCACCACAGGACCAAACAGGTAGGCCAGACCACCAGCCAGCAATGCGGCCACGGCGTTGCCGGCGTGGTTGAAGGTTTCGTTGCGCCCTGTACGACGGGTGAAGGCGCGTGGCCCGGTAATGCCCAGGGAAATCGCGCTGATCGCCGGCGCGAACACCGACGCTGCAACAGCACTGGCGGCCTGGGTCAGCGCTACCAGGCCGAAAGAACTGACGAAAGGCAGCAGCACGCAACTGAGGGTCACTACGATGGCGGCCAGCGCAATCACCGCGCGCTTGCTGCGGGTGCGATCAATCAGCGCACCCGCCGGGCCCTGGGTGAGCAGCGCGGCGATACCTGCCAGGGTCATGACCACGCCGATACTGGCCGGGTCCCATTTATGCACGGCCAGCAGGTAGATAGCGAGGTAGGGGCCAAGGCCATCGCGGACGTCCGCCAGGAAGAAATTCAGGCTGTCCAGAGACAAGGCGTTACGCAGGTCAGACTGTGTGGCCATGGCTAGATCTTCGGAGGCGGCGTTCAAGGGCTGAGCGCTCATTGCGTTAATGACCCCCGGGCTTTGCGATAAGTTTCGCACGCTGCTCGGGGTTTTAATCCATGGGCACTTGGCTTATTTTCTGAGTCCCGCAGTACTGATTATCTGGAGATGCAATGGACATGCCCTCAGCGCAACAGGCGATTGCAAGCAACAAGGACGCCTGGGACCAATCTGCCAACCTGCATAAAACCAACGACACCTGGAACGCGTTGCTCAACAGCGTGGGTGACGCCGGTTTTTCTTGCCTGGACCCCACCCTTACCGGCTTGCTGCAAGACATCGGCGTAGCCGGCAAGGATGTGGTGCAACTGTGCTGCAACAACGGTCGTGAAACCTTGTCGTTGTTTGGCCTGGGCGCGCGCTCGGCGGTAGGCGTGGATCAATCACGGGCGTTTCTGCAGCAGGCCCGTGAACTGGCCAGTGTTTCGCCGCACAACCCCGAGTTCATCGAAAGCGATATCCATCACCTACCGCAGGATTTGCACCAACGCTTCGATATCGCCTTGGTGACTATCGGCGTGCTGGGTTGGATGCCGGATGTGGCGCTGTTCATGCGCCACGTCGCCAGCGCCTTGAAACCTGGCGGCACGCTGGTGATGTATGAAACCCATCCGTTCCTGGAGGTGTTTGATCCTCGGGCGCAAAACCCCTTCTTGCCAGCCAGCTCTTACTTCCAGCGCGAGCCCTTTGTGCTGCAGGAGTCAATTGTCTATGAAGGCCAGGGCGAAGTTGCCGGGCCAACGTCCTACTGGTACGTGCACACGTTGGGTGAGGTAGTAAATGCTGCGATCTGCGCGCAGTTACAGATCAGCGACCTGCAGGAATATCCCCACTCCAATCGCGAAGAGCTTTACGACAGATACGAACACCAGCCTGCGCAATTGCCGATGTGCTTTACCTTGACCGCCACCAAGTGTCCCGACTGAGACGACTTTTTCCAGTCAAAAAAAAGGTTCTTCACGGAATCACGGGAAAGACAGAAACAAGAACGCCGATTTGATGGATGATGTTCGTGCGAGCAAACACATCTAAAAAACCGGCGTTCTTATGCGTGATATTAATACTTTTC
>NZ_CAXAQM010000045.1:0-39433 GCF_963970525.1 Pseudomonas sp. EA_65y_Pfl1_P113 | reverse complement strand
CTGTAGTCCGTGGAGTGTCCGTCTGGATCGGTCCTACGCGTAACGTCGCCCTGATCATTGCGCTCGTATTTCCAAACCGCCAGACCCCGCCTTACAACCCGTACGAAGCCATTGTCATGCTCGTAGGCAGTCGGCTCATCATCCCCCGGAAACAGCGCCACCAACCGCCCAGCTTCGTCGTATTGGTAGGCTGTTATCGCGCCGAGAGGATCCTGCTCAACCGTCAGCCGGCCTTTCTCATCGTAGGACTTGAAATGCTCAGCACCATCGGGATCCACCCGCCGCACCAGCCGCGCCCGCTGGTCATGCACGTAGACTTCCTGGCTGCCATCGGCGTTATGAACCGTGACCTGGCCGTTGTCATCCCACACATACCGCGTGTCCATCTGCGAAAAGCTCGCCCAATGCCGGACACACCGCGCCGCCTTACCAGACCGTTCCCATTCCCAAAAGAAGCTCGCCCCACCGGCCAGTCCGCGCTCAAGAATGACGTGCTGATCGTCGTACCGATAAACCTCACTTTCGCCTACAGCGTTAGTCGCTGAAACCAACCGACCGGCATCGTCATAGGCGTAGGAAACAACCTTCTGCTCCGTCACCCAGACAAACGGACCGTCATCCACAGCCCGCTCAACCTGGTAATCCACCACGACAATGCGGCCCGATGCATAGCGCAAAAACAACGAGCGCCCGACGCCGTTGTCCAGCCGCTCGATCTGCCCCAGATAATTGCGAAAAATGCGCAACCGGTTGTCATACGCATCGCTGATCGCTGTCAGCACACCGTCGCAGAAATGGTAGAAACGTGACCCTTGAGACAGGACTAACTCATCAGGCAAAGACCCCAGGTAGATCGCCGCTTCAGCCAAGCTATTGGTAATTGCAGGCCGAGAAACAGAAGGCAAGGGCAGGGTAGTCGAGCGATTCTCATGATCCGTCCACACCACCGAGTCACCGGAAACAGCAAGCCGATGCGCCAGCGAATGACTCCAGCCAAACCCCAGCCCGCAATCCACTTCCACCGCACTGGTGCGGTACAACCGAGTCCACTCAAACGGCAGAATCCCATCGAGCGCACCATCGGTCAGTGTCAGCAGTTCCTCCCCGGTAACCATCGATACTGGGCAGCCATTGGTTGCGGTCTTGTCCGAAGAAGCCGTCGCATCCCCCGCCGGATTTTTCGAACCAGCAGGCACGTCATCTACATGCTCTGTCTGCTTCAATACCGCGTTTTGCCGGGCCTTCCAGCGCATCTGCATCGTGCCTTGCTTCAGCCCGCCAACCACCCCGCGAACGGCCACCGCCTTGTAGCGATCCATGGCCTGCATAAACTTCTTCAGAGTCGCCAGAAGTCCCCTGACAAAGCTCACCGCCGCCTCGAGGATCTGCGCGCCATACTTGACCAACCGCAAGCTCAAATACGCCACGCCCGCAGCTGGCAATGCGATGGTCAACACCACGCCAATTACCAGATCAACCAGCAACGACACCACGAACCCTGCCGCCACCTCGGCCATTTCACCGGGCGGTAACGCGTCCAGCCAGATCATCGCCGTGCGCACCAACAGGAACAGCGCCGCCTCATCACTGGCCAGCAACATCGCCTGCTCCATGACCTTGGGGGCGTCGGTGGCGATTTGTGCCAACTTGTCGGCCTGATCACCCAGTTGCCCGACGAACTTCAGCGGGTCCTCAAGAATTGCCTGCACCAGCTTGATGCTGTCCCACACATCACGGATCGCCGCCCAACTGCCCGCCAATAGGCCGCTGCCAATCGCGCTGGCAGTAGATCGCTCCCAATGCGGCTTAAACCCAGCCCACTGCGACCGCTGCGAACCCTCGACCCGCAACACCCGATCCATCCCCAGCAACGACGGCATGTCCAACCCGTGGCTCACCGAATCCAGCGCACGCGAATACCAGGCGCCCATCTGCTGGCGATAAATCTCCACGCTCTGATGAAAGCCATCGAGCTCAAATTCGATAAGGCTGATGTGGGAAGCGTGGGTCATCCGTGACGGCTCGACAAAGGGCAAGGCGTCGGAGCATGCCGGAGCAAAAAGCGGCTGGATGAACGGTTGAGAAATTCAGAAAAGGCCCACTACAAAGGGGAAAAAACCGCGCAATACCAACCCCAAGAGCTACACAAAAAAGCGATAAAACTGATTGCAGCAACCACTCTCAAATAAAAATCGCTCTCATCCTTGCCCGATTCCCCGACATGGCCGTCATGGTTAATAGAACCTCCATTACGCAGGATTTCCCATGTCGCGCCTTGCTCGTCCCTTGCATCCACTGACCCTGTCAGTGGCGATGGCTTTTGTCGCCGTGCCGTTGCTGACTGCCCAAACCGTCTTCGCCGAAGAAAGCAGCAGCGCCGTGCGCGGTTTCTCGATTCCTGCCGGTGACCTGAGCCAGGCGCTCAATAGCCTGGCCGAGCAGGCGGGCCTGGTGTTGGCCTTCGATGCGAGCTTGACCCGGGGCAAACGCAGCAAGGGGTTGAGCGGGCAATACGACACCGAAGTTGCGCTGAACCAACTGCTCGCTGGCAGCGGCCTGCAGGCGATGAAACTCTCCGCCGATCGCTACCGCCTGGAAGCTATCCCGGATAACGGCGCGGCCATGGAGCTGCAGGCCACCACCATCAGCGGTGCGTACCAAGCCGAAAGCCCGACCGGTCCGGTGTCGGGTTATGTGGCCACGCGCAGTTTGTCGGGCACCAAGACGGATACCGCGTTGATCGAAACCCCGCAGTCGATCTCCATCGTCACCAAAGACCAGATGCGTGCGCAAAACGCCGAGAGCCTTAACCAGATCCTGCGCTACAGCGCCGCTGTTATCCCGGAAACCCGTGGCGCTACCGCGTCGCGTCTCGATCAGTTGACCATTCGCGGTTTCGCCCCGGCCACTTACCTCGATGGCTTGCGCATGCCTTCGAGCCGTGACGCCTTGCCGCAAAAGGACGCGTTTGACCTGGAACGCGTCGAAGTGCTGCGCGGCCCAGCGTCGGTGTTATATGGGCAGGGCACGCCGAGCGGGGTGATCAACATGGTCAGCAAGCGCCCGTTAGACGCGCCGTTTCATGAAGTGGGTGTGGAATACGGCACCTTCAACAAGAAGCGCACCACTTTTGACTTGAGCGGCCCGCTGGATGATCAGGGTGTGTATTCGTACCGCGTGGCCGGGCTTTTCGACGATGCCGATGGCCAGGTGGAACACACCGAGACGCGCCGTCAGTCATTGTCCAGCGCCTTTACCTGGCGCCCGGATGACGCCACGTCGTTGACCCTGCTCGGGCATTTCCAGAAGGACCCCAAAGGTGCGTCTTACGGCTCGGTGCCGGCCTGGGGCTCGGTGCTGCACAGCCCGATCGGGCGCAGCATCGATGTGGATCTCTACGATGGCGAAAAGAAGTTCGAGAAAAGCGACCGCGAGTATTACTCGATCGGCTGGGCGTTCGAGCATCATGTCGATGACGTGTGGACCGTGCGCCAGAATGCCCGATACCTGCGCACCGAAGGCCAATACCGCAGCCTTTACAGCAATATCCTGTTATCGGATTACCGCACCATCCAGCGTTCGACCATTGCCAGTGATGTCGATATGGATGCCTACACCCTCGACAACCAGTTGCAGGCCAAATTTGAGACGGGGCCGTTGCAGCACACCTTGTTGATGGGGCTCGATTACCAGAACACCAGCACCGATACGCTGTCCGGCTCAGGCGTTTACAAGGCCGGGCCCACACTGGATATCTTTGATCCGGTCTACGGCGCGGCGGTCCCCGTGCCGGCCTATACCGCCGACGGCACCTCGCGCAGCGAACAAACCGGTGTCTACCTGCAAGAGCAGATGAAGTGGGACAAGTGGGTATTGCTGCTGGGCGGTCGTTATGACTGGGCCAGCACCGATAGCAGTACCCAGGCCCTGCGCAGCGGCGCCAAGAGTAAATCTTCGTTGGACAGCAAGGCGTTTACTGGCCGTATCGGCCTGGTCTACCTGTTCGATAATGGCCTGGCTCCGTATGCCAGCTACGCGGAGTCCTTCAACCCGCAATCGGGCACCGGGTATGGCGGTTCGGTGTTCAAGCCGACTGAAGGCAAACAGTATGAAATCGGCATCAAGTACCAGCCGCCGGGGAGCAACAGCTTTATTACGGCGGCGATCTTCGACCTGCGCCAGACCAACGTACTGACCACCGACCCGGACCCCACCCACCTGTGCGGCAGCGGGCGCTGCCAGAGCCAGGACGGCGAAGTGCAATCGCGTGGCTTTGAGCTGGAAGGCAAGGCTAGCCTCAACGATAACCTGGACATTACTGCGGCCTACGCCTATCTGGACAACCGCATCAGCCAGTCCAACAACACCGTGCGCTATTCGCCCATCGGCGATATCGGCGTAGGCCCGAACCTCGCCGCCGAAGGCACCACCACCTACGCCGTACCGCGCCACACTGCGTCGGCATGGGCCGACTACACCTTCCACGAGGGCCACCTCAAGGGCTTCGGCGCGGGTGCGGGCGCACGCTACATCGGCTCGTCCTGGGGCGATACCGCCAACACCCTGAAAGTGCCGGGCTACACCTTGTTCGATGCGGCGGTGCACTACGACATCCCAAACCTCACCAGCCTTAAGGACAACCTGCGCCTGGCGCTCAACGCAACCAACCTGGCGAATAAAGAGTACGTCGCCTCCTGCTACTCCTACTCGTGGTGCTGGTATGGCTCGCAGCGCACCGTGCAGGCGAGCGCCACTTACCAGTGGTGATGGCACGCAATAAGGCAATTTAATGGCCCCTTTCTAACAAAATCCTCGCCAGAATCGCGTTTATTTTCAGGTGGTTAGGTGGGGATGCAAATGCGCACTGTTGGAATCATGCTGATCGCCTGCTCCCTGGCCGGCGGCGCAACTGCCGTGCAGGCACGGGAGTTGCGCGAGGGTGACAAGTACATGTGCAGTTGGGGCGCAGGCACCGCCGCCAGGGCCCAGAAACTCAAGTTGTCGGGGGTGTCGCTGTACGCCGCGCGGCAGAAAATCCAAACCATCAAATTCAATAAATCCTGGATGCGCATGATGGCCATGGGCATCACTGAACAGACCTACGACAGCGGCTCACGGCTGAAACCCGAGGCGATTCGCCAGAGTTTCTATCAGGACTGTGTGCGCTACAAAGTTGCCCGCAAATAACCGCTTAGTGCGACGGCGCTGAGCTGGCATCCTCCTGGAAATACAGCACTGAACGCAGCAGGGTCGATACGCCCATGCCCTTGCGGGTAGCGTTAATCACTCGCGGGCCAAAGCTGCTTTCCAGGGCAGTGTTGAAACGCACGCTGGCCTGGACTATTTCGTCCCCGTGCTGCTCTCCTTATTCGCGAAAGCAGCATGACAAGTGCCTGCAGAGCGCTTTACAAATCCACGACATTCACTGTGTTTCTATTTGCATACAATTGCGTCCTCTATCACGGGGGCCAGTATGCAAACGCTAATCCGCACGGCGACGCAGGACGATATCGACACGCTGTTCAGCATCCGCACGTCGGTGGTGCAGAACCATTTGAGTGTCGAACAGATGGCTGGGCTGGGCATCACGCCGCAGGTGTTGGCCGAGAGCATCGAGGCAGCGCCCTGCGTGTGGGTCGCTGAAGTGGATGGCCGGGCCGTCGCCTTTGCCATGGTCGACCTGGCCGAAGGCGAGGTATTTGCGATGTTCGTACGGCCCACTCACGAAAACCTGGGCCTGGGCCGTCAGCTGATGGCGGTCGCCGAAGCCGCGCTGTTTGAACACCATGACCGGCTGTATCTGATCACCGATGGCCGCGACGAAATACGCGCCAACGGTTTTTATCAGCGGCTCGGTTGGGTCGTGGTCGGTCAGGTTGACGGCGATGATGTGCGATACGAGAAGAGCAGGACGCAGTAGTCTAATGAACGCGCCCGAGCCGTCGTCTTCTAACAGCGTGCGCTACTTCGTGCTCGGAGTGCTTTGCTCTGCCGTATTGCTGGGGATTTATTTTGTCCAGCTCAACGCCCAGGTTGACCGCGCGAGGCAAGCCGCCAACGAGCGCCTGGCACTCTGTCGGCAGGTAGAAAGTATCGCGCGTTCACTACTGCCTAATAGCCTTGATACACGCGAGACATGTGAGCCGTTGAACGAGCGCATGTCGAAAAGTGTGACGCCGCCTTAATTCAATAACCCTTTTTTAGAAGGGGGGAATTTTGGCGGTATTCGCACCAAAAAGTGGCATTCATAGAGTCCGCCACCTTAAAAAATGTGTGGTTATTGAATGACTTACAGCGCTTTTAATCCGACGAAAGGATTAAAATAATCTTGTTACAGCTTTTTACAGTCGCTACTATAGCCGGGCGTTCACCTCCCACGGTTTATGCATTTTTAAATCCCAAGTTTCCATCAGCTACTTGGGATTTTTTTTGCCTGCAAATTGACCTCAACGTCAAACTTCACCTGTGGCGAACGCTGCACGCATCCGCCCATTGCGTTGGGCTTGGTACAACAACTTATCGACCTCTTCGACAAACCCCAGCATCGGGCTATCGGGTTTTACGATGTGTGTGCCGACGCCCAGGCTCAAGGTCAACAGGTTCGATACCGCCGAAAAACCATGCTCGATCTGCCGTTGGCGAATCAGGTGCAGGCAGCGTTGCGCCACTTGCCTGGCCGACGCCGCATCGGTTTCCGGCAGCAACCACACAAATTCTTCGCCGCCGATACGCGCAATGAAATCCCGTGGCCGGTTGGCGGCCTGTGACAGGGTGTGCGCGACTTGGCGCAGGCATTCGTCGCCCTTGATATGGCCATAGTGGTCGTTGTACTGCTTGAAAAAATCGATATCCAGGATGATCAGCGACAGTGGCAACTGACTGCGCTGGGCGCTGGCCCATTTTCACGGTCGTCCGGGTGCATGCGCTCGATCCAATCGTCCACGCTGACCCAACTTTGCGGGCTCCAGCCGAGCAAGGTCTCGATCTGCGGGCCGATATAACTGAAGGTCATGCTTTGCCAATCAATGCGCCAGGGGATGGCCTTGGTCGACTCCAATAATGTCTTGTACACATCGCTGTCGGGCTGGCTGGGAGGGTCGATGCTCATAGGGGCTTTGCTCAGAATGATGGCGAAAGGCCAAGAGCCTCTTGTGATTGACGCGTGGAGTCAAGTGCCCTCCGAAACAGCAGACGAGAGGTCGCAGGCAGGGTTTTTGACGTCAGCGAATCGACATTTTCGAGCGGTTTCCGGCCGGGTCGACCTGCTGCTGACCGGCGTGTCCCCCGAGGTTTTGGACAGCATCCGTTCCATCTCAAACCTGATTGGCGAGTTGCGCACCGAGATCACGGCCGGGCGCCTTGGGTTTGCGGTGGTCGGCTAGCCGTTGACGGAGTGGGTCGGCGTATCGAGCGCGCCGTAATAGCGCCAGCAGCAATGGCGGTGCTCCGGCAGGATTACGCAGCCGCTGAGGCTGACGATCAGCAACGCGGCAACTAGCATGGAAAGTCGACGATACATGGTGTGTCCTCTGGCGGAGCGAGGCGCGGCGCAAGCCCTGCTTGAAAGTGCTCATCCCAGTGCCCGTGCGGCCTTGGAGGAGGCCGTTGGCTCGACGCCCAGCTGAACAGCTATCAACTGGCGCTTACCGACCCGGCACTGGCGAGGCAGATCCGCCAGTCTGCGTCGCGCCGCAGGTCGTTCTGGTCGCGCTACGCCAACTGGTTGTCGCCTGTGGGCCTGGTGGGCGTGAGCATTGCCGGCATTGTTACCGGGACGCTGGTAGCGTCGATGAGCGTGCCACTGCCGATGTTGTCATCCGACGTGTTGCCCTGTGTCTTCGATCAGGGCGATGCGCAAGTCATCTTTACCGCCAACGCCGAGAACACCCAGCAATGACCGCTAAATCCCTGAAACCGTGGTTGTTTGTCTCGGTATTGCTCAATGTATTTTGATCGGCGGCGTGGGCGCAGGCCTCTACCATTGGAGGGTTAACGCCAAGCCCGCCGTAGCGATGGTCAGCCAGCACGGCCTGCGCCAGGCCATGGCAGTACCGATTGCGCACGCAGCCGCAGCCGCGTTCGTCAGATCCTCTGTCGAACGGCAGAAAGAGAATGGTTTGGTGAAGCGAGGATTGGTCGCCAGCGGGCAGAGCGCTGAACTACAGGCGACGTAGGAAGGATTTAACGATGTGCCGGGTAGCGTCGGTGGTGTCGAGTTCTTCCATCGCGCCATAGGGATGCCACTGGCAATCGATTATTTCGTTGCAAGGTTTTGCATCGGCGATGTTCACAACGGACGCTTCGAAAACGTGGTGAACGGTGTCGCGGGCTTTCAGCTCTTGCAAGTAGAGCAAGCCGTCCACGTTCAACCCGGTTTCTTCTTGCAGCTCGCGTTCGGCGGCGCCGACCGGGCGCTCGTTGCGTTCTACCTTGCCGCCCGGCAAGGCCCATTTTGATCTGGCCTTACGCACGAAGAGGATATGCCCCTCGTGTTCGCAGATGACCGTTGCGCGTATTTTCATCGTTTAGCCCCGCAGCGGAATGAGTGTCATAAAATTGTAATTCAATTGTCATGCTAAGTGGTTATAGCGCTGACGTGTGGGGATGTGGATACTGCCCGATTGATCAAAACGAACGAGGAGAGCAGATGAGCACCGTACGCTGGGGCATGATCGGCTGTGGCAGTGTCACTGAATTGAAGAGTGGACCGGCTTTCTACAAAGCGCCAGGTTCTGCGCTGGTGGCCGTGATGGGGCGCCGTGAAGCTGTTGTGCGTGATTATGCGGCACGCCACGGTATCGCACGCTTCTATACCGAAGCCCAGGCACTGATCAACGACCCCGACGTTGACGCGGTATACATCGCCACGCCGCCCGACAGCCACCTTGAATACAGCCTGATGGTGGCCGCAGCCGGCAAACATTGCTGCGTCGAGAAGCCCATGTCGCTGAATGCCGAGCAGAGCGCGTTGATGCAGCGCACGTTCGAGCGTGCCGGGCTGCATCTGTTTGTTTCTTACTACCGCCGCTCGCTGCCGCGCTTCCAGCAAGTGCGTGACTGGCTGCTGGACGGGCGCATCGGTGAGCTGCGTCACCTGACCTGGACCTTGTGCAAACCTGCGGGAGTCGACGACGCCAGCGCCGCTAACTGGCGTACCGACCCGACGATTGCCGGTGGCGGCTATTTCGCCGACTTGGCCAGCCATGGCTTCGACCTGTTCCAGTACCTGGCCGGGGACATCATCGAAGTCTCGGGCTTCACCGCGCGCCAGGCCGGGCGCTATGCGGCCGAGGATGCAGTGACGGCGTGCTGGACCTTCAGCTCCGGCGCGTTGGGCATGGGCTGCTGGAACTTCGTCTCGGACCGCCGTGAAGATGTGGTCGAGATGATCGGCAGTCGTGGGCGCATCCGGTTCTCGGTGTTCGAGGACCAGCCCCTGCACCTTGAGGGCGAGACCCATGAGGTGCTGGAAGTACCCTGCCACGCGCATATCCAGTGGCATCACGTATTGGCCATGAATGCGCATATCCGTGGCGAAGCCGAGCATCCGTCATTGGCCATCGAAGCGTTGAAGACCGATCGGATCCTGGACAAGGTGCTACAACGTAACCCCCATCATCCTGGGTAGTCGCGATAGGGTTTTGTTTTTCCAAGGAACAGACCAATGAAATACTGGATGATGGTGTGGCTGGTACTCGCCACAAGTGCAGTGGCGGCCCCGCGTAGTCAAGGCACGCCGGGAGAGTTTGATTTCTATGTGCTGTCGTTGTCATGGTCGCCAACCTTCTGCCTCACGCACCCGGACAATGAACAGTGTTCGGGCAAGGGCTACGGCTTTGTGCTGCATGGCTTATGGCCGCAGTACGCACGGGGTGGGTGGCCGGCTTCGTGCTCAGCGCGATCGCAGTTGAGTCGCGAAGAAATCGAAAAAGGTGCTGCATTGTTCCCGACCCGTTCACTGCTTCGGCACGAATGGGCCAAGCATGGCACCTGCAGCGGGCTGGAGCCGCTGGCGTATCTGGAAAAAACCGACGAGGCGCTGGGTGTGGTGACCATTGCGCAGCAACTGCAGCCGTTCAATACGCCGCCATCGTTACAAGCCCGTGAGATCGAGGCGTTGTTTCGTGAGAGCAACCCGCGCATGGGCAGCCATGGGCTGGCGGTGATCTGCAAAGGTAACGTGTTATCGGAAGTGCGCGTGTGCCTGACCAAGGACCTGGCCTTCGCCGGCTGCCCGCGCAGCGTCAAAACTCAGTGCCGCGACGGCGATATCCGCATTCCCGCCCAGCGCTAGGGCATCATCGCGACGCGATAGCGCTCGTCGAAATCCTCGGCCAACTGCGCCAGCGTGACCTCTTCCAGGCGTTCCAGCAGCAACGTCCGAGCGTGCGCCGCACCACCCACCGGCGTGGTCGACGACTTGCCTGACATCGAAGGCCTCGAAGAGCGTAGGGTCAGCGTCGAATACGGCGCTGTACGGCGCATTGGTCTTGAGGCGCAACGGAACAGAAAGTGCACTTAAGCCCTGCCAGCGTGTGTATTCCGGAGATTGCGATCCAATCGCGAGTTGATAATGCCCTGCTGATCAACCAAATTCCTTGGGAATGAGTAACTTTGGGAAAAGTCCTATTTACTTTCAATAGCCTCCGCTCCAGGGTGCTGCCTGCGGATTACGTCCTCTGACTGATTGCCATCGGCAGAGATACACCAGGCCTATCGCTCTCGCTGAGGTGACAAGAGGAAGTATCCCACCCACCCCCCATGGATCAGGAGTGTAGTGGTCTAATGAAACCGGACACCCATTTAGGCGAGAATGCTCGCCAGATAGAGGTGTCTCATGACCAAACAACGCCGTTCCTTTTCTGCTGAATTCAAACGCGAGGCTGCTGACCTCGTACTCAAGCAAAACTACAGCTACATCGAAGCCAGCCGCTCACTTGGCATTGGTGAATCAGCGTTGCGCCGTTGGGTTGACCAGGTACAGAAGGAGCGCCAAGGTGTCACTCCGCAGAGTAAGGCGCTGACCTCGGAGCAGCAGAAAATTCAGGAACTGGAGGCTCGGATCGCCCGGCTTGAGCGAGAAAAATCCATATTAAAAAAGGCTACCGCGCTCTTGATGTCGGAAGATCACGAGCGTTTGCGCTGATTGACCAGTTGAGCGCCCATGAGCCGGTTGATTGGCTGTGCAAGGTGTTTGACGTTACCCGCTCGTGTTACTACGCCCAGCGCCTGCGGCGCCGCACGCCCGATGTTGAACGGCTTCGATTGCGCAGTCGCGTCAGTGAGCTGTTCTCGCAAAGTCGCAGCGCTGCGGGCAGTCGCAGCATTCTCTCGCTGATGCGTGAAGACGGTGAGCAACTCGGTCGATTCAAAGTGCGCAGCTTGATGCGCGAGCTTGATTTAGTCAGCAAACAACCCGGTTCCCACGCTTACAAACGAGCGAAAGTAGAAAGACTCGACATCCCGAATACGTTGAACCGTGAGTTTGATGTGCCAGCCCCCAATCAAGTCTAGTGCGGTGACATCACCTATATTTGGGCGCAAGGAAAGTGGCATTACCTGGCTGTCGTGCTGGATCTCTGCACGCGCCGGATAGTGGGCTGGGCACTGTCGGAAAAACCGGACGCTGAACTCGTGATCAAGGCCCTGGATATAGCCTATGAGCAGCGTGGCAGGCCTGCGGATCTGCTGTTCCACTCGGATCAAGGGTCTCAATATGCAAGCCGATTATTTCGCCAGCGGTTGTGGCGATACCGTATACGCCAAAGCATGAGTCGTCGGGGAAACTGTTGGGACAACGCACCGATGGAGCGAGTGTTTCGGAGTTTGAAAACTGAATGGATACCGACCTTAGGCTACAGAACTGCACAGGAAGCACAGCGCGACATCAGTCACTTTTTGATGCATCTGTACAACTGGATTCGGCCTCACCAATTCAACGGTGGGCTGGCGCCAGCTCGGGCCGAGGAAAAACTTAACGTCGTGTCCGGGATTAGTTGACCACTACAGTGGCGTGCGCAGCGCGATGTAGCTGAAGCGCTCTATCATCGAACCAAGATCGAAGCGGCGGTTGAAGCGATACTCAAACTCGGCCAGATAGCGCGGTGAGTGCTTGGGGTGAAAGGCGTGGAAAGTGCCGCTCAGTGCGTTTTTGACATTCCCCAACAAGGTGTTGACCCACTTGAAAACAGGATTCTGCGCACTGGCCCGACCACTGCCGGTCACGATAGCGGTGTGTTGACAATGCGCTGTGTTAAACGCCTTGAAACAGGCAAGGCCATCGCTGAACACGGTGCTTCCTGGTGCAACCGAATGTTGTGCGTAACGCGTGATTTCATGAAGAGTAAACCCCTCTACCCGACGCAGTTGCAGGTACAGCGGATGCCCCTCGGTATTGGTCTGTACCGCCGCAATAAAGGGCACTTTGTTCTGCGAACCACGGCCGCGTTTTCCAGGCTGCTCCCCGCCCAAATAGGCGTCATCAATTTCAATGCGCCCGCTGAGCACCTTGTCCCGCTCGCGCTCAAGCATCACCTGCATGATCTTGTGTTTGAGCTTCCAGGCCGTGTTGTAGCTCACGCCCAGCTCGCGGGAGAGCTGCAAGGCAGACAAGCTGTTCTTGCGTTGGGTGAGCAAGTAGATGGCCAGGAACCAGGTCGTTAGAGGGAGCTTGGTGCTGTCAAAGATCGTTCTAGCGGTCAAGGAGGCTTGATGATGGCAGCGGTTGCACTGATGCACAGGTCGCTTCAATTGACAGGCACTGCCATGACCGCACTGCGGACAGCTGAAACCGGCAGGCCAGCGCAGATTAAGAGCGCTGTGCGGCATTGTTCTTCAGCGCCGTAGTTTTTCAAGAACTCAGGTAACGATAAGCCCGGCTGGAACTGAATGCGGTTGCGTGACATGGGAACACCTCCACTGGTTATCCATACAGGCAATCGTAGCAGATAACCCATAACCCAGCTGAATATGATGCGTAATCAGGAAACCTTATGCGTCAGCAACCAAGTCGTCGCCCGATTGAACAGCTCACCAGGACGATCTGTCCCTGTCCAGCAGAGTGCATATAACCAGCGAGCAAGTCGCAAGCCGACGCTGGAGTCAGCAAACACCCGATAACCATAACGCTCCTGAATCTCTCCCGCATGACGTTGACGCTGGCGGGTTTCAGCATAGGCCAGGATGCACGTCGGATCATTGATGCCTAGTTGACGACTGAGCGCTTGCAGCACCTCATCCGGAACGTCTGAAAAGTCTTCAGGGAAGGTGCCCAAGTAGCGGACGCTTGTCAGTTGCGTGGCATAGCCGAGCCGGCTGTGCGCGCCGCGCAGCGGTAGGATGGCCTTGTGATCGTCATCGCTCAGGTGGAAGTAGCGTTCCAGCTCTCCGCGGCTGGGCACCTCAGAGTAGCGACCGAATGCTTCGCGCTGTTCTTGCGTCAGAAAACCAACTGGCATTGATCAGAGTACCTCAGTGCAGAACTGGGCCGGAGTGACGATCCGGGTACGTCTAATGTGACCCCGATGCTGCAAGCCATCACGGGCCTGCTTGTCTTGTCTCGGTATGATCCCTACTTTTTTTCTGCGGCTAAACGAATAGCTTCCAGCCTACGAAAGTCCGGTTTAGCGCGGCGAACTTCCTCAATACTCCCGTCGGGATACTTAAATGTTACAAAGTTCCCTTTCTTTTTTTCTTTGGGGCCAATTGAATAAACCATAAATCTTGAGTGCAAGACTGGCTCAAACGATACTAAACGTGCATCAAGCGCTTGATACATACGATAATAATCGTACCCTTCCCCCAATAGGCTGACATCCTTCTTGTGTCCGCCTATGAATCCCTCATCAACCCAAGGGTAATAGCTCTCCTTTATCGCCAGGTCGCCATCAACCTTTATATTCGCGCCACCTCGGGGAGACGCGTTGTCATCAAATATCACCACAACCCCGCCGCCGGCGCCGAAACGAACATTTTCACCAAAGCGCCCAGGCTCTCGATAGGAAACACCAAAGGTCACATTGCTTAGCCGCCACTGACAGGCCCCGCCGCCATCTTTGGATAATTTGGCTTCATACACATCACTTCGGCCCTGTTGCGCAGGTTCGATGTCCATGTGCTGATAACCGTCGCGTTGGTAGGGCCCGCCGTAGGCGCTATGGTCGGTGAAAGTACAAAGGGTTGAGCGGTACATAACCTTCATGGTTTCCGCTTTCAATTCCGAGGGGACCTTGAGCCGGACAATGACCTGCTCACTGTTTACGGGCGGAGCCAGGCTCTGATCTTTGGCGCAACCGGTCAAGCTGGCAAATATGGTGAGCAGAGCGAAGGAAATGCGCTGCGGTATGTGGGCTTGCCTGTATTCAGCCATGGGTCATCTCCGTATAAAGATTGTCTTCGGCCACTGCTTCGAAGCGCTTCAAGGCCTCTGGGCCACCCTCGATCTGGCGGGTGCATTCCAGAGTCATACCAACCAGGCCCTGTAATTCGAGGAGCAGGCGATCACGGAGCAACTCGTCCTCGGGCATATTTTCGCCATGCTGAAGCATCTGTGCTTCCAACTGGCGACGATTTTTCTGGCGCTCTTGCATGCGTGAGGGGTCAATCGACTCAATCAACTGGCCATAGATGTATGGCTGGTATTTACCCATGAAATGGTTGCGCAGACCCAGCAAGTTGCCGCGTTTGGCATTGCGCCCTTTGGGGAAATACCGATCTCGACTTTCCGTGGTGAGGGAGGCAGCGTAACGCTGTTGAGCGGCGCGGGCTTGTTCGTCATCCGTCTCGCTCAGGCTCGGGACCAAGAATAGCTTGGCCTTAACCGGTAAAGGGCGACTGATTATGGTGTGGTAAGGCGCGCCTAGCCCTTCACGGCTCTTGTAGAAGGGGTTGTCGGAGCCCCGCACCCGTATATGTTGGTCGGTGCGATAGAAGGCGGCGATTTCGCCATGGTGGTAGAACGGGTCCTGTCCCTTGATGAGCGGGTCGGCCAGTAGTTGGCCGACCGACCAGACGGTACCCAGGGTGCCGCCTAGGGGCCCGTAGAGTTTGTACAGCGAGTTCTCCAGGTCGGCTTCGGGCGGTACCTCAGGAATCAGATCGGTATCGTTGACATGGCGAAAGTGCCGAATGCCATCCAAGCAAGCCACCGCTTGTAGAGTGAAGGTGCGTGGCATGCCGTAGGTGTACAGAAGAGGATTCAGGTCTTTCAGGGAGGCTGCATGGATGAGCCCTAGCGCACCGCCAAGACTATGCCCACAGATGAATAGTTCTTTGAGTTTCCCTTCTACTGGAATCGTCTTGCCTAAGGCATCGGAATAGACCCTTCGAGCGACCTCGTAGGCATCGCGGAACCCCAGATGCACACTTCCCCTTGGCGTCAGGTCAGCACAGGGTATCTTCGGTTCACAGTTGGCCTGCACCTCAGGCTTGACTGGGCGGAAAGTGACATCCGTGGCCAGATCAGAAAAGGGGAAGTTCATTTCAGTGCCACGCCACCCCACCAGCACTTGCGAAGCGCTGATCGCATAGAACAGCTGAGTGTCCCCTTTTGGATCCGTTCCCTGCGTCGTGTCCAGTGGTTTGGAAATGGTATAGCGCTCGCTAAACGGTACATCGATCACGACACAGGGAGGGTTCGTATACCCATCCCTAACCCGAGGTGTACGCGACAGGTCCAGGCACTGCTGCTCGAAGAATTCCTCCACAGAACCGTACTCCCCAGGCTTGAAGGTGCTATACGCAAGTACACTCATCAGCCCCAGGTTGTAGGCCGTGACCAGGCTGTAGTCCTGCTGGTGGTGCAGCATCAACGACCACGCGCGGAAGGGACAGACCTCCAATACGTGGCGTCGATCCAGTCGTTCATAGGGCTGGCGATACCCCACCTCGCTTCCGAGGGTGTATCCACTGAAACCTTTCTCGGGGAAGTGGAAGGCCGGCAATGGCTCCCCTTTGGGCAGCGGTGGGTCGATTTGGGGGAGCTTGTCGCAGAGTTGACCGATGCGCACATAGTGGTAGTCGTGACCTGCTGACAAGGCCTTTTCTTCGACAGGGGAGTGTCCTGAGTATTGCGGGCAGTGGAGCGGAGTTGGGTCGCCGATGATGGGGCGCTCGGGCTCGGCCCGCTTTGCCCGCAAACGACGGGTTTGTAGCACTTCGGCGAGTGAATCGGCGTCGATCCGCAAGGTGAGGGGGATTGGGTGCAGCCCTTCGATGCGAATCACTCCATCGGCACCAGCCTGCCCACGATACTCCGGCACGACTCCTTCTCGCGTGGCGTCGTTCTGTGCCCGATAGGGAAGGTATGGCAGGGCTTCGCCGTGCTCGTCCACCAGCTGAATTTCGACCCAGTGTTTTATTTGCGGACCACACAAGACGTCCTTATTTGGGCATAACGTATCCGTTCGGTGCGTTCTATCGAGCTTGTCCATCGTCACTTCCTTTTGTATGCGGCATAGCAACGGTGCTACGGATCGATTACGGCCGAGCACCGACAAAATGGCGATAGGAGCATGCTGCTTAACGAATGTCTGTCAGGCATTTCTGAAAATTCTGAGCGATCTGGTGCCGGAGGCGGATTGGATCGTCTACGTGCGTGCTGAGTGGGGGGATAACAGTTCGAAAAAACCTCGTTTTGTCGAACTTTAACGAGGCATGACCATGTTCGTTAACCTAACCATGTTACAGTTCAAATAACTGGTACGCTTAATCAAAGTTCAATTATTAACAGTACAGTCGAGTAAGCGGTACTTTTTATGAAAATCGGATATGCGCGGGTGAGCACTCGGGATCAGAAAGCCGACCTCCAGGTCGATGCCCTGAATCAGGCTGGGTGTGAACGAATTTATCAAGACATTGCCAGCGGCGCGAAAAGCGCTCGGCCGGAACTTGACAAGTTACTGGCCAACATACGAGCGGGCGATGCCGTGGTGATCTGGAAGCTGGATCGCCTCGGGCGCTCGCTCAAGCACCTGGTCGAACTGGTCGGTGAACTGGCGGTGCGCAAGGTCGGCTTGCAGAGCCTGAATGACCCGATCGATACGACAAACGCCCAGGGTCGCTTGGTGTTCAACCTGTTTGCCTCGCTGGCCGAATTCGAGCGCGAGCTGATCCGCGAGCGCACCCAAGCGGGTCTCTCGGCCGCACGGGCACGAGGTCGAGTCGGTGGCCGTCCGAAAGGGTTGCCTGCCAAGGCCGAGGCCACTGCCATGGCAGCCGAAACCCTGTATCGCGAAGGACGCCTGAGCGTCAGCGCCATCGGCGAGAGGCTGCACATCTCCAAGAGCACGCTGTACAGCTACCTGCGTCATCGTGGTGTCGATATCGGGACGTATCAGAAGAGCGCACAAACGCGGGGTCAGCAGCGCAATGTCACGTCACCGGCAGAGTCGGCGGTTGAACGGGTTGCCATCATTACGCTGCGCTTGGCGGTAGAGAACAACAGCAAGTTCGTGCGTGGCCGGAAGCGGGCCAAGGAGAACATTGAGCGCTACTGCCTGGAGCCATTCGGCGTGAAGCGCCTGGAGTCGGGAAACTATGAACTGACAGTTCCCTATCAGAGCGACGATGAGTTGGATAAGGCCGTGCATGAGTTGCTCGGCGGGATCAGCCAAGAAGCCGAGATGCGCAACTGCTATATCGAAGCGGATGCCTGGGAGGAAGGTACTGAACGACGCTGGTAGGGCTTAAGTGCACTTTCTGTTCCGTTGCGCCTCAAACCCTGTGAGCGGGTCGATGGCCCGACCGGCCGTTATCTGCACACCAATGAAATGCGCCAGACTTCCGTGCCCGGTGTGTTTGCCGGTGGTGATGTCTCCCTTGCCGCCGGTTCCGTCGCGCTGGCCGTGGCCGAGGGCGTGCGTGCCGGCGCGGGCGCGCACTTCTCGATGATCGACGGTTGAGGCGGCCAGACGGCACTGGCTTGATGGCGAAAGTAAGGAACCGGACATCCTGCGTCGCTTGGAACAACTCAGCCCACGACTTTTCGCAAGAACCCCTTGTCGCAACAGTGGTGGGTGGTACGCGACGAGCCAGGCTCCAGGGTGTCACTGTGCTTCGCGGCCCATGCCGATTGCGCGCTGCCCCTGGACCCCAGCCTTGGTTCGACGCCTACTACCGCGCCGGGCACGTGAAAGCCCGGGATTGGGAGTTGTTTGTCAAATAAGCCTGCGGGGGGGCATTTTCTTCAATACCGCCGCCGTTTTGCCCTTTACCGTGAAGCCATCTGCACCCATCACCCTAAAAGGGAACTCCCATGAGCTTGATCATTTCCATGGCTGCCTTCGCCCTGGCGACCTCCATCACACCGGGGCCGGTGAATGTCGTCGCGCTCAGTACAGGCGCGCGCTTCGGTTTTGCCGCCAGCCAGAAACACGTGCTCGGCGCCGCCGTGGGCTTTACGTTGCTGTTGGTGTTGATTGGCCTCGGCTTGCATCAAGTGCTGCTGCGCTGGCCGATCCTGACCCAGTTGATCCAGTGGGGTGGGGTGGCGTTTTTGCTGTACATGGCCTGGAAACTGGCGGTGGACAACGGCCGGCTGGACGCCGACGGCACGGCCACTGCGCCGTCGATGCTCTATGGCGCAATCATGCAGTGGCTCAATCCCAAGGCCTGGCTGGCCTGCGTGGCGGGGATGGGGTTGTTTGTGGCGGATGGCGATACCGCACAGGTCTGGCTGTTTGCGGCGATTTATCTGGTGATCTGTTACCTGTCGGTCGCTTGCTGGGCCTACGCCGGCACGTTCCTGCGCCGCTACCTCAGCAACCCCCAGGGCGTGCGGCTGTTCAACCGCTCAATGGCCGCGTTGCTGGTGGCCAGTGTGGGTTATTTGCTGATGGCGTGAGCCGGTCGCGGTATTGCCCCGGCGTGGCGGCGAAATGCTGTTTGAACGTGCGCTGGAAATGCGCCTGGTCGGCAAAACCTGCGGCCAGGGCCACATCGGCGATCAGCTCGCCCTGACGCAATTGCGTACGGGCAAACTGGATGCGCTGGTTGACCAGGAATGCATGGGGCGTCAGCCCGTAATACTGCTTGAAGGCGCGGATCAGGTAGGACGGCGACAACTCGGCCGCCGCGCAGATATCTTCCAGTTTCAACGCCTGGGTGCAGTGGGCGCGGATGTATTCGGCAGCGCGCTCCAGCTTGTGGTTGACCTCGCGTACCGGGGTGTCGGAGGGGTTGAGGCGTTGTTGCACCTCAGTGAAGTAACTCACCAGCGCACTCTGTTTTTGCAGGTGTTCAGCCTGTTCGTCCACCAGTATTCGATACAACGCCAGCAGGCCGTTGTACAGCAGCGTGTCCCGAGTGTAAGGCGTGTCGAAGGGCCGGTAACCCTGGTCCGTGCTGAAACCCAACTGGTGCTGCAAGTCGGTCAGCCACGACGTGTCGAGGTACACCATCTGGTAGGACCACGGCTCGTTTTCGAAGGGGTTGCAGGCGTGGACATCACCTGGGTTCATCAACACCACGGTGCCGGTGTTGACCTGGAAGGTGTCCGCGCCGTAGTGGTAATAGCTCCTTCCGGTCGTGATCGCACCGATGGAAAAGTGCTCATGAGCATGACGGGTGTACGTGACCTTGCGCCCATCATCGATGGTACGTGCTTCAATGAACGGCAAGCGCTCATCACGCCAAAAGCGTGGTGCGTGTGCGGGTTGCGCGGTGTTGTTCAACGACATGGCGGTGGTTCCATCCCTTTAGAGACCGGGGGACGATCATTGCACAGACCGCCAGGGTCGTCAGCCTGTGTACGTCAGGCGGGTACGAGGAAGGCTGCCTCCAGCAGTTGCCGCGTGTAAGCATGCTGCGGATCAGCAAAAATCGCCCGTGCATCGCCTTGCTCTACCACCTGCCCGTGCTTAACCACCATCAGTTGGTGACTCAACGCCTTCACCACCGCCAAATCATGGCTGATAAACAAGTAAGTCAGGTTGTACTTGGCCTGCAAACTGCGCAGCAGTTCCACTACTTGGCGTTGCACCGTGCGGTCCAGCGCGGAGGTGGGCTCGTCAAGCAGGATCAGGCGAGGCTTGAGCACCAGCGCGCGGGCGATGGCGATGCGCTGGCGCTGGCCGCCGGAGAACTCGTGGGGGTAGCGGTGCCGGGAATCCGGGTCGAGGCCCACTTCCTTGAGCGCAGCGATGATTGCCGCTTCCTGCTCGGCGGCTGTACCCATCTTGTGGATGCGCAGGCCTTCGCCGACGATCTCGCTGACGCACATGCGCGGGCTCAGGCTGCCGAACGGGTCCTGGAACACCACCTGCATTTCCCGGCGCAACGGGCGCACCTGTTGCTGGGTCAGCGTGTCCAGTTGCTGGCCTTCGAAGCGAATCCCGCCCTTGCTGGCGATCAACCGCAGAATCGCCAGGCCCAAGGTGGATTTGCCCGAGCCGCTTTCGCCGACGATGCCCAGGGTTTGCCCCTGAGGCAGGCTGAAGTTAATGCCGTCCACCGCCTTGACGTAGTCGACGGTGTTGCGCAAAAAGCCCTTCTTGATCGGGAACCACACTTTCAGGTCATCCACCTCCAGCAACGGGGGGCCGACTTCATTGGTCGCCGGCCCGCCGCTGGGTTCAGCCGCGAGCAGTTCCTGGGTGTACGGATGCTGAGGTGATTGGAACAGTGTCTCGCAATCGGCCTGCTCAACGATGCAGCCCTTTTGCATCACGCACACGCGATGGGCGATACGCCGCACCAGGTTCAAGTCATGGCTGATCAGCAACAGCGCCATGCCCAGGCGTGCCTGCAACGCTTCGAGCAATTCGAGGATCTTCAACTGCACCGTGACGTCGAGGGCGGTGGTCGGTTCGTCCGCGATCAGCAACTCCGGCTCATTGGCCAGCGCCATGGCAATCATCACCCGCTGGCGCTGGCCGCCAGACAGTTCGTGGGGCAGGGCCTTGAGGCGCTTGTGCGGTTCGGGAATGCCCACCAGCTCCAGCAGTTCCAGGGTGCGCAGGGTGGCGGCTTTGCCGGTGAGTCCCTTGTGCAGGCCGAGCACTTCGTTGATCTGCTTTTCGATGTTGTGCAGGGGGTTCAACGAGGTCATTGGCTCCTGGAAGATCATCGCAATGCGGTTGCCGCGAATGTGCCGCAGGCTTTTTTCCTGGAGCGTCAGCAGGTCTTGCCCGGCGTAGTTGATGGTGCCGGATGGGTGCCGCGCCAGCGGGTAGGGCAGCAGGCGCAGGATCGAGTGGGCGGTCACCGATTTGCCCGAGCCGCTTTCGCCGACCAAGGCCAGGGTTTCGCCGCGCTTGATATCAAAGCTGACGTTGTTCACCACGCGGTGGTGATGTTCGCCCGTGACGAACTCGACAGAGAGGTCGCGGATTTCGATCAGATTGTCCTGATTCATCTCATTTCCTCGGGTCGAAGGCATCGCGAGCGGACTCGCCGATAAACACCAGCAAACTCAACATGATCGCCAGCACGGCAAAGGCACTCATGCCCAGCCACGGCGCTTGCAGGTTGGATTTGCCCTGAGCCACCAGTTCACCCAACGACGGCGAACCGGCGGGCAAGCCAAAGCCAAGGAAGTCCAGCGCGGTGAGGGTGCCGATGGCGCCGGTAAGAATGAACGGCATGAAGGTCATGGTCGACACCATGGCGTTGGGCAGGATATGCCGGAACATGATCGCGCCGTTCTGCATGCCCAAGGCCCTGGCCGCGCGCACGTATTCCAGGTTGCGTCCGCGCAGGAACTCCGCGCGCACCACGTCCACCAGGCTCATCCAGGAAAACAGCAGCATGATCCCCAGCAACCACCAGAAGTTGGGCTGCACGAAACTGGCGAGGATGATCAACAGGTACAGCACCGGCAACCCGGACCAGATCTCCAGGAAACGTTGCCCGGCCAGGTCGACCCAGCCGCCGTAGAAGCCCTGCAACGCGCCGGCGATCACGCCGATGATTGAGCTGAGCACGGTGAGTGTCAGGGCAAACAGCACCGACACACGAAAGCCGTAGATCACTCGCGCCAACACATCGCGGCCCTGGTCGTCGGTGCCGAGCAGGTTGACGCTAGAGGGGGGCGCCGGAGCTGGCACTTTTAGGTCGTAGTTGATGCTCTGGTAGCTGAATGGGATCGGTGCCCACAAGGTCCAGGCATCCTTGGCGTTGAGCAGTTCCTGGATGTACGGGCTCTTATAGTTGGCCTCTAGCGGGAATTCACCGCCGAACGTCGTTTCCGGGTAACGCTTGAGCGCCGGGAAGTACCAGCCGCCGTCATAGTGCACGGCCAGCGGCTTGTCGTTGGCAATCAGCTCCGCGCCCAGGCTCAGCACGAACAGCACCAGGAACAGCCACAGCGACCACCAGCCACGCTTGTTGGCCTTGAACCGCTCATACCGGCGGCGATTGAGGGGGGACAGGTTCATCTCAATGCTCCCGGCTGGCAAAGTCGATACGCGGATCGACCAAGGTGTAGGTGAGGTCGCCGATCAGTTTTACGACCAGACCCAGCAAGGTGAAGATAAACAGCGTGCCGAACACCACCGGGTAGTCGCGGTTGATCGCGGCTTCAAAGCTCATCAGACCCAGGCCGTCGAGGGAGAAGATCACCTCCACCAACAGCGAACCGGTAAAGAAAATACCGATAAACGCCGATGGGAAACCGGCGATCACCAGCAACATTGCGTTGCGGAATACATGGCCGTAGAGCACGCGGTGGTTGGTCAGGCCCTTGGCTTTGGCGGTGACCACGTACTGCTTGTTGATCTCGTCGAGGAAGCTGTTCTTGGTCAACAGGGTCATGGTGGCGAAGTTGCCGATCACCAACGCTGTGATCGGCAACGCCAGGTGCCAGAAGTAATCGAGGATCTTGCCGCCCCAGCTCAGTTCGTCAAAGTCGTTCGACGTAAGCCCGCGCAAGGGGAACCAGTTGAAATAACTGCCCCCGGCAAACACCACGATCAACAGGATCGCAAACAGGAACGCCGGGATTGCGTAGCCAACGATGATTGCCGAACTGGTCCACACGTCGAAATGGCTGCCATGCCGCGTGGCCTTGGCGATCCCCAGGGGGATCGACACCAGGTACATGATCAGCGTGCTCCACAACCCAAGGGAAATCGACACTGGCATCTTTTCCTTGATCAGGTCGATGACCTTGGCGTCACGGAAGAAGCTATCGCCAAAATCCAGCGTGGCGTAGTTCTTGACCATGATCCACAAGCGTTCCGGCGCCGATTTGTCGAAGCCGTACATCGTTTCGATTTCCTTGATCAGCGCCGGGTCCAGGCCCTGCGCGCCGCGGTAGCTGTTGGAGCCGGCCACCGAGACCTCGGCGCCGCCACCGGCAATGCGGCTGGTGGCGCCTTCAAAGCCTTCAAGCTTGGCGATCATCTGTTCCACCGGCCCACCGGGAGCGGCCTGGATGATGACGAAGTTGATCAGCAGAATTCCGAACAGCGTGGGGATGATCAGCAACAGGCGACGAAGAATATAGGCCAGCATTTAATCGCCTCCGCTCGCCGAATCGGCGCTCGTGTTTGTGCTTGTGTCTAGGGTCACAGCCGGTTTGACATCGGGTTTTTCCCACCAGGTGGCGGTGCCGACGTCGTAGCGCGGCGCGACTTTGGGGTGACCCAGATGGTCCCAGTACGCCACGCGGAAGGTCTTGATGTGCCAGTTGGGAATCACGTAGTAGCCGAACTGCAGTACGCGGTCCAGGGCCTTGGCATGGGCCACCAGGCTTTTGCGCGAATCGGCGTCGATCAGCTCTTCCACCAATTGGTCGACAGCCGGGTCCTTGAGGCCCATGTAGTTACGGCTGCCGGGTTTGTCGGCGCTTGAAGACTTCCAGAATTCCCGTTGTTCGTTACCCGGCGAGGTGGATTGCGGAAAGCTGCCCACCAGCATGTCGAAGTCCCGCGAGCGAATGCGGTTGACGAATTGCGAGACGTCAACCCGGCGGATCACCAGTTCAATGCCCAGGTCGGCCAGGTTGCGCTTGAACGGCAGCAGGATACGTTCGAACTCGGTCTGCGCGAGCAGGAACTCGATGGTCACCGGTTTGCCGGTGGTGTCGACCATCTTGTCATCGACAATGCGCCAGCCGGCCTCCTGCAACAGTTGATAGGCTTCGCGCTGCTGTTTACGGATCATCCCGCTGCCATCGGTTTTGGCCGGCTCAAACGCCTGGGTGAAAACTTCGGGCGGGATTTTATCGCGCAGGGGCTCGAGGATTTTCAGCTCATCCGGGGCGGGCAGGCCGGTGGCCGCCATCTCCGAGTTTTCAAAGTAGCTGCGGGTGCGCGTGTAGGCGCCGTTGAACAGCTGCTTGTTGCTCCACTCGAAATCCAGCAGCAGGCTGATGGCCTTGCGCACGCGCACGTCCTGGAACATCGGCTTGCGCATGTTGAACACAAACCCTTGCATGCCGGTAGGGTTGCCGTTGGGGATCTCTTCCTTGATCAAACGGCCTTCTTTGACTGCCGGTGTGTTGTAGGCGTTGGCCCAGTTCTTCGCGCTGAATTCCAGCCAGTAGTCGAACTGCCCGGCCTTCAAGGCCTCCAGGGACACGGTGCTGTCGCGGTAGTAGTCGGTGATGCGGTTATCGAAGTTGTAGAAACCTTTGGCGACCGGCAGGTCCTTGGCCCAGTAGTCCTTGACCCGCTCGTAGCGGATCATACGCCCGGCCTTGACCTCGGCCACTTTGTACGGCCCGCTGCCCAGTGGTATCTCGAGGTTGCCCTTGGCAAAGTCGCGGGTCGCCCACCAATGCTTGGGCAATACCGGCAATTGCCCGAGGATCAGCGGCAGTTCGCGGTTGTTGGTGCGCTTGAACTTGAACAACACCTTCAGTGGGGCTTCGGCGATCACTTCGTCGACGTCGGCGTAATAGGTGCGGTAGATCGGCGAGCCGTCCTTGATCAACTCTTGAAAGGTAAACACCACGTCTTCGGCGCGGATCGGGTGGCCGTCGTGGAAGCGCGCCTCGGGACGCAGGTAGAAGCGCACCCAGCTGTTGTCCGGGGCTTTTTCGATCTTGCCGGCGACCAGTCCGTATTCGGTGATTGGCTCATCCAGGCTTTGCATGGCCAGGGTGTCGTAGATCAGGCCCAGATTGTCGGCCGGCACGCCCTTGCTGATGTAGGGGTTGAGGCTGTCGAAACCGCCCATGGCCGACTCGCGGAACGTGCCGCCCTTGGGCGCTTGCGGGTTGACGTAGTCGAAGTGCTTGAAGTCGGCGGGGTACTTCGGCGGTTCGTTGTAAAGCGTCAGTGCGTGTTGCGGCGCGGCATGGGCTGCGGTGCACAGCAGCAGGCTGCCGAGCAGTGCGTTGCGCAAATACATCATTGGGCTTTCTCCGAAGCTTTCAGCCACCATGCGCTCAGGCCCAGGCTGTAGGGCGGCGTGGTGACAAAGGCGAACCGGTTACGGTAGGCCAGGCGATGATAGTTGAGGTACCAATTGGGAATGCTGTAGTGCTGCCACAGCAACACGCGGTCCAGGGCACGGCCGGCGGCCAGTTGCTCTTCGCGGGTCTGCGCCGCCAGCAGTTGTTCCAGCAGGTGATCGACAATCGGGTTATTGATGCCGGCGTAATTCTTGCTGCCCTTGATCGCGGCCTGGCTGGAGTGGAAGTACTGCCACTGCTCAAGGCCCGGGCTCAGGGTCTGGTTGAGGGTGATCAGGATCATGTCGAAGTCGAATTGATCCAGGCGCTGCTTGTACTGGGCACGGTCGACGGTGCGCAGGCGCGCGTCGATACCGATGCTGATCAGGTTCTCGACATAGGGCTGCAGGATGCGCTCAAGGTTCGGGTTGACCAACAGCATTTCGAAGCGCAGCGGTTGCCCATCCTTGTTCAGCAGGCGTTGACCCGATAGCTTCCAGCCGGCTTTACCGAGCAGGGTGAGCGCATGGCGCATCGTCTCGCGGGGGATGCCGCGACCATCGGTCTGCGGCAGGCTGAAAGGCTGGGTAAGCAGGCTGGCCGGCAACTGCTCGCGGTACGGTGAGAGCATCAGCCACTCACGGCCGGTTGGAACACCGGTAGCGGCGAATTCGCTGTTGGGGTAGTAGCTCAATGTGCGCTTGTAGGCGTTGCTGAACAGGGTGCGGTTGGTCCATTCAAAGTCGAACATCAGCCCCAGTGCTTCGCGCACCTTGGTCTGGCTGAAGGTTGGCCGACGGGTGTTCATGAACAGGCCCTGGCTTTGCGTCGGGATCTGGTGGGCTATCTGCGCTTTGATCACATCGCCACGGTTCACCGCCGGGAAGTTGTAGCCATTGGCCCAGTTCTTGGCCTGGTGTTCGATATAGATATCAAACTCCCCGGCCTTGAAGGCTTCGAACGCCACATCGCTGTCGCGATAGAACTCCACTTCGACCTTGTCGTAGTTATAGAAGCCCTGGTTGACCGGCAGGTCCTTGCCCCAGTAATCCTTGACCCGTTCGAACATCAGTTGCCGGCCTGGCGTGACTTTGCTGATGCGGTACGGCCCGCTGCCCAGCGGTGGTTCGAAGGTGGTGGCCTTGAAGTCGCAATTTTTCCAGTAGTGCTGGGGCAATATTGGCAACTCGCCCAGGCGCAGGATCAGCAGCGGGTTGCCGGCGCGCTTGAACACAAAGCGGATGCGGTGACGATTGAGGATGTCCACCCGCGCCACTTCCTGCAGGTTGGTGCGGTATTGCGGGTGGCCTTCGGTGAGCAGGGTGCGATAGGAAAACGCCACATCATAGGCGGTGATCGGCTTGCCATCGTGGAAGCGTGCTTCCGGGCGCAGGTTGAACACCACCCAACTGCGGTCCTCGCTGTACTCCACCGATTGGGCGATCAGCCCGTAGCTGGAGGTGGGTTCGTCGCCGGAGGGCGCGTACTGGCCGGTACCGACCATCAATGGCTCGTTCAGCTCATTGACGCCGTATTGCAGGAAATTGGGGGTGGAAACCGGGCTGGAGCCCTTGAAGGTATAGGGGTTGAGCGTATCGAAGGTGCCAAAGGCCATCACCCGCAATGTGCCGCCTTTCGGCGCTGCAGGGTTTACCCAGTCGAAGTGGGTGAATTTGGCCGGGTACTTGAGCCTGCCGAACTGCGTATACCCGTGGCTCTCGGTAATTGTCGCGTTCGCACCAAAGCTCAAGGCCAGACTTATTAGTAGAAGGAGGGGACGCTTCAAGTCAGAGATCCGATCCAGGCGGCTTGGGCTTTATGATCGGTACAGTAACAGCTTGTTCCGGTTGGAAAAAGGCCGTTGGGAAGGCCCTTTGAGGGCTGGCGCGGTATTGAACGGTGTGAAGATCAAATGTGGGAGCTGGCTTGCCTGCGATAGCATCACCTGGGTGTCATTGATACACCGCGGTGTCTGCATCGCAGGCAAGCCAGCTCCCACACAAGCCAGCTCTCATGCGGCTTATCTTGGCCCGGAAACCACCAGCATCTGCCCCGGCTTGAGCGCCTGGCCAGTGCGTGGGTTCCAACGCTTGAGATGTTGCATCTCCACGTTGAAGCGCTTGGCGACGATGTACAGCGAGTCGCCTTTCTTGACCTTGTACTGCACCGGCTTCTTGCGACTGGCTACCGCGCGGCGGGTGTCCTGCATCACCAGGGTCTGGCCGACCTTGAGGGCCTGGCCGTTGAGCTGGTTCCAACGTTGCAGGTCATGCACATTGACTTTGTTGGCCTTGGCGATCAGCGTCAGGTTGTCACCCTTACGCACTTTGTAGCTGCGGGTACGCCCGGTAACCCGTGCGGTCTCAACTTCGTCGAACACCCGTTTTTTGGGGCGCATCGCCAGCAATTCTTCCGGCTTCATCGTCGAAAGGGTGCTGGTGAGCAGTTGCGCTTTGGAACTTGGCACCAGCAAATGCTGCGGGCCGTCCAAGGTAGTGCGTTGTTTCAGGGCCGGGTTGAGCTGGAACAATTCGTCTTCGTCGATCTCGGCCAGCGCGGCAACCCGTGACAGGTCCATGCTTTGCTTGACTTCAACCACTTTGAAGTACGGCGTGTTGGCAATCGGGTTAAGGTTGACGCCGTAGGCTTCCGGCGCCAGCACTACCTGGGACAGCGCCAGGAACTTGGGCACGTAGTCCTTGGTTTCCTGGGGCAGGGGCAAGTTCCAGTAGTCAGTCGGTAGGCCGAGTTTCTCGTTGCGCTCGATTGCCCGGCTCACCGTACCTTCGCCGGCGTTATAGGCAGCCAGGGCCAGCAACCAGTCACCGTTGAACATGTCGTGAAGGCGGGTCAGGTAGTCCAGGGCGGCGGTGGTGGAAGCGGTGATATCGCGGCGGCCATCGTAGGCGCGGGTCTGGCGCAGGTTGAAGTAGCGCCCGGTGGAGGGAATGAACTGCCACAGGCCGACCGCATTGCTGCGCGAGTAGGCCATTGGGTTATAGGCACTTTCAATCACTGGCAGCAGCGCCAGCTCCAGGGGCATGTTGCGTTCTTCAAGGCGTTCGACGATGTAATGGATGTAGAGGCTGCCGCGTTCGCCGGCGTTTTCCAGGAAGGAGGGGTTGCTGGCGAACCACAGGCGCTGTTGCTCGATGCGCGGGTTGACGCCTACGTCGTCCTGCAATTGAAAGCCACGTCGCATGCGTTCCCAGACGTCTTGTGGGACGTCGGGAGCCGGCTTCTCTGAAAGCCAGATGACGGGTTTCTGTTTGATCTTGGCGGTAAGGTTTGGCTTGGGTTGCACGGTGGGTTGTGCGGTGAAATTGTTTGATTGGCAGCCCGCCAGCGTGGCGGACACAGCCACCGCCACAGCTTGAGCCAGGCGGGTCAATGCGTCTGAATGGTTGGATTTACGAATAGATGACGACATTGGCTGGAAGTAAGTTCCGGGCAAAAATGTCGGGCGATTCTAGAAAGCGCATTGGTTCCGGTCAACCATTCAGAAATTACGTATCAGATTGTTTTCCGTTAGAACTTATCTTTCCAGGCCCTCAAGCTAGCAAACACCTCGGCCCCAGAGCGGTTGTCGCGCCCATTCCGTTCGTCCGCTTTTTGTTTAACGGATGTTTCAGAGGTGCGCAGAAAGGGATTGGTGCGCTTTTCCAGGGCCAGGTTGGAAGGCAGCGTGATCTCGCCGCGGGCCCGCAGTTGAAGGACGTTTTCCACGCGTTCGGCGATATCGGCGTTGTGGGGTTCCACCGCCTGGGCAAACTTGAGGTTACTTTGTGTGTATTCGTGGGTGCAGTACACCAAGGTATCGGCAGGCAGCGAGGCCAGACGCTCAAGAGAGGCGTACATCTGTTCCGGCGTGCCTTCGAACAGGCGCCCGCAACCGGCGGCGAACAGGGTGTCGCCACAAAACAGCACGCCTTGGTGATAAAAGGCGATATGGCCCAGCGTATGGCCAGGCACTGTATAAATGTCGAAGTCCCAGCCGAGCACCGTGATGCGGTCATTATCGTTTAACGCTACGTCCCGCGCCGGGATCATCTCGTTGGCCGGGCCGTAGACCTTGGCGTCGGTAGCACCTTTGAGTTGTTCGACACCGCCGACATGATCATGGTGATGATGGGTAATCAGGATGTCGCTGAGGGCCCAGCCAGGGTTTTGCTTGAGCCAGGCCTGTACGGGCGCGGCGTCGCCGGGGTCGACCACGGCGCAGCGCTGGGTGCGGGGGGCTTGTAACAACCAGATGTAGTTATCGGTGAAGGCGGGCAGGGCAGTGATCTGTATCATTCTTCGATTCGCCAAGCTGAACACATTGGTGCATCTTAGAACGTCTAGGCGAGTTGGAGAATGCAATGACTGATAAAGCGTTCGCCCAGGCCGATCCTGAGTGGCTGGCCCTGATCAGCGCAGCCCGTGAATGGCTGTCCGGACCCATCGGGCAATTTCTGCTGAACGAAGAACGGCGCATGCTCGAAGACGAGTTGGGCCGGTTCTTTGGCGGCTACCTGGTGCATTACGGGCCATCAGCTGAAACGCCACCCGCCGCGCCCCAAGTGCAACGCAATGTACGCTTGGGCGCACCGTTGCCGGGGGTTGAGATCGTGTGCGAGGAACAGGCCTGGCCGTTGAGCGAGCACGCCGCCGACGTGGTGGTGTTGCAACATGGGCTGGATTTCTGCCTGTCACCCCACGGTTTGTTACGCGAAGCGGCGAGCAGTGTGCGCCCAGGTGGCCATTTGCTGATAGTGGGCATCAACCCCTGGAGTAGTTGGGGGCTGCGCCATGTGTTTGCCCATGACGGCCTGCGCCAGGCGCGCTGCATCTCGCCGCAACGGGTGGGGGACTGGCTGAACCTGCTGGGCTTCGCGCTGGAGAAACGCCGCTTCGGGTGCTATCGTCCGCCGCTTGCTTCGACCAAGTGGCAAGGCCGCCTGGCTGGCTGGGAGCGGCGCGCAGGTGCCTGGCAACTGTCGGGCGGCGGCTTCTATTTATTGGTCGCACGCAAGATCGCGGTCGGGCTGCGGCCGGTGCGTCAGGTACGTCGCGAGCCTATCGGCAAGCTGCTGCCGATGCCGCTGGCCAAGGTCAACCGTGAGCAAATCGATACGTAACTTATTTTTTGAATTCAGACCGAGCAACCGATGACCGATAGCGTAGAACTCTTCACCGATGGCGCCTGCAAGGGCAACCCGGGCCCTGGCGGCTGGGGCGCATTGCTGGTGTGCAAGGGCGTGGAGAAGGAATTGTGGGGCGGTGAACCCAATACCACCAACAACCGCATGGAGCTGATGGGTGCCATTCGCGGCCTGGAAGAACTCAAGCGCCGCTGCAACGTGCTGCTGGTGACCGACTCGCAGTACGTAATGAAGGGCATCAACGAGTGGATGGTCAATTGGAAGAAGCGTGGTTGGAAGACCGCGGCCAAGGAGCCGGTTAAAAATGCTGACCTGTGGCAACTGCTCGATGAGCAATGCAATCGCCACGACATCACGTGGAAGTGGGTGCGTGGTCACATCGGCCACCCTGGCAACGAACGCGCCGACCAACTGGCCAACCGTGGCGTGGACGAAGTGCGCGGCTACAAGCAGAGCTGATGCCGGCTCACGTGTTAACATCGCGCCCTTTGATTCACACCACACCGTTGAGAGCTGAACCCTGATGGCCATCCGATCTGTTGTACTCGATACCGAAACCACCGGCATGCCGGTGACTGATGGCCACCGGATCATTGAAATCGGCTGTGTCGAACTGATGGGCCGCCGCCTCACCGGGCGTCACTTCCACGTCTACCTGCAACCAGACCGGGACAGTGACGAAGGCGCGATCGGCGTCCACGGCATCACTGACGAATTCCTCAAGGGCAAGCCGCGCTTTGCCGAAGTCGCCGATGAGTTTTTCGATTTCATCAATGGCGCCCAACTGATCATCCATAACGCAGCGTTCGACGTCGGCTTCATCAATAACGAGTTTGCCCTGATGGGGCAGACGGATCGCGCCGACATCTCCAGGCACTGCTCGATCCTCGACACCCTGATGATGGCCCGGGAGCGTCACCCGGGCCAACGCAACAGCCTCGATGCCTTGTGCAAACGTTATGGCGTCGATAACTCCGGCCGTGAACTCCACGGCGCCTTGCTCGACTCCGAGATCCTCGCCGACGTTTACCTGACCATGACCGGCGGGCAGACCAGCCTGTCCCTGGCCGGCAATGCGTCCGATGGAAATGGTTCGGCGGAAGGCTCGGGTAACCGCCCTTCGGAAATCCGCCGCCTGCCGGCGGATCGCAAGCCGACCCCGATTATCCGCGCCAGTGAGCAAGACCTGGCCGAGCATGCGGCGCGGTTGGAGGCAATTGCCAAGTCGGCGGGTGCGCCGGCGTTGTGGACCCAGCTGACCCAGCAATAACCCCAAGACTGAACGCAGCCCACACTGGATCTCCATTGCTTTCAAAATCTTCATTCGCGTCATCGCCCCCAAGCTTCTACCCTTGAGTGCATAGCCGTCAGGACGCCATGCCCTTATGTACAAAGACCTGAAGTTTCCGATCCTCATCGTGCACCGCGATATCAAAGCCGACAGCGTCGCCGGTGACCGGGTCCGAGGCATCGCCCGGGAGTTGGAACAAGAGGGCTTCAGTATCTTTTCCGCCGTGGACTACGCCGAAGGCCGGCTGGTTGCTTCTACCCATCATGGCTTGGCCTGCATGCTGATTGCCGCCGAAGGTGCCGGTGAGAACACCCACCTGCTGCAAAACATGGTCGAACTGATCCGCCTGGCGCGGTTACGGGCGCCGAACCTGCCGATTTTTGCCCTGGGCGAGCAAGTCACCCTGGAAAACGCGCCGGCCGACGCCATGAGCGAACTCAACCAACTGCGCGGCATTCTGTACCTGTTCGAAGACACCGTCCCGTTTCTCGCCCGGCAAGTCGCCCGCGCGGCCCGCACTTACCTGGATGGCTTGTTGCCGCCGTTCTTCAAGGCGCTGGTGCAGCACACCGCCGACTCCAACTATTCCTGGCACACCCCCGGCCATGGCGGTGGCGTGGCCTATCGAAAAAGTCCGGTGGGGCAGGCGTTTCATCAGTTTTTTGGGGAAAACACCCTGCGTTCTGACCTGTCCGTCTCGGTGCCGGAACTGGGCTCGCTGCTGGATCACACCGGCCCCTTGGCTGAAGCGGAAGCCCGCGCTGCACACAATTTTGGCGCCGATCACACCTTCTTCGTGATCAACGGCACGTCCACCGCCAACAAGATTGTCTGGCATTCCATGGTCGGCCGCGATGACCTGGTGCTGGTGGACCGCAATTGCCACAAGTCGGTATTGCACTCGATCATCATGACCGGCGCGATCCCACTGTACCTGTGCCCGGAGCGCAACGAACTGGGGATTATCGGGCCGATTCCCCTGAGCGAATTCAGCCCCGAGTCGATCCGCGCCAAGATCGACGCCAGCCCGCTTGCCCGTGGCCGAGTGCCGAAAGTGAAGATGGCGGTGGTCACCAATTCCACCTACGACGGCCTGTGTTACAACGCCGAGCTGATCAAGCAGCAATTGGGCAGCAGTGTCGAGGTGCTGCACTTTGACGAGGCCTGGTATGCCTATGCGGCGTTTCACGAGTTCTTTGCCGGGCGCTACGGCATGGGCACTTCGCGCACGCCGGACAGCCCGTTGGTGTTCACCACTCACTCCACCCACAAACTGCTTGCAGCCTTCAGCCAGGCCTCGATGATCCACGTGCAGGACGGCGGTGCGCGCCATCTGGACCGTGATCGTTTCAACGAAGCGTTCATGATGCATATCTCAACCTCGCCGCAATACAGCATTATCGCTTCGTTGGACGTGGCCTCAGCGATGATGGAAGGCCCGGCCGGGCGCTCGCTGTTGCAGGAAATGTTCGACGAAGCCTTGAGTTTCCGCCGTGCCCTGGCCAACCTGCGCCAACACATTGCCGCCGATGACTGGTGGTTCTCCATCTGGCAGCCGCCGTCGGTGGCGGGTATTGATCAGGTGGTTACCGACGATTGGCTGTTGCAACCTGAGGACGATTGGCATGGCTTTGGTGATGTGGCCGAGGACTACGTGCTGCTGGACCCGATAAAAGTGACACTGGTGATGCCCGGCCTAACCGCCGGGGGCGCTCTGAGCGACTGCGGCATTCCTGCTGCGGTGGTCAGCAAATTCCTGTGGGAGCGTGGCCTGGTAGTGGAAAAAACCGGGTTGTATTCCTTCCTCGTGCTGTTCTCCATGGGTATTACCAAAGGCAAATGGAGTACGCTGCTCACCGAATTGCTTGAGTTCAAGCGCAGTTACGATGCCAATGTCAGCCTCGCCAATTGTTTGCCATCGGTCTTCGCACAAGGGCCGGCGCGCTATCAGGGTCTGGGTTTGCGCGACCTGTGCGATCAATTGCACAGCTGTTACCACCGCAATGCCACCGCCAAACACCTCAAACGCATGTACACGGTGTTGCCGGAAATTGCGATGAAACCGGCCGACACCTACGACCAATTGGTGAGAGGTGAAGTCGAAGCGGTGTCGATTGACGCCTTGCCAGGGCGCATCGCAGCCGTAATGCTGGTGCCGTATCCACCTGGCATTCCATTGATTATGCCGGGCGAGCGGTTTACTGATTCGACGCGCTCGATCATCGACTACCTGGCCTTTGCCCGGACGTTCGATAGCAGTTTCCCCGGTTTTGTCGCCGATGTTCATGGGTTACAACACGAAGATGACGGCAGTGGTCGTTGTTACACCGTCGATTGCATCAAGGGTTAAGAATGTTTATGCAAGCTGTAATGAACCCGAAGTATCCGGGGCTCAGTGTACGGGTCGCGGATGAAGGTTTTGATGCCTACGTGTGGGGCAATGACTTCAGCTTTGAGGTCAGCGGCTATGGGCAGCCGCAGATGGGCGCGCGGGTCGATCAATGGCCCGTGGAGCGCATCGTGCCGTACCGCAAGTGCTATGGTATCGATCCGGAGGAGTTCGCCAGTTTTCGCGATGCGCCCGACAGCGCGATCTTCATGGCCTACCTGGACGACCGCCCGGTGGGGCATATCGTGGTCAGTACCAATTGGAACGGCTATGCCCATGTCGATGAACTGGCGGTGGTCTTGCCCGCGCGGCGTCATGGGGTGGCCAAGGCATTGCTGGATGTGGCGCAGTTCTGGAGCCGCAAGAAAAACCTGCCCGGCTTGATGCTGGAAACCCAGAACAACAACCTCGGCGCCTGCCGTTTGTATGAACGTTGTGGTTACGTGATGGGGGGCATCGACAAGCTGCGCTATCGCGGCATCGATCCGCAAACCCGCGAAGTGGCGATCTTCTGGTATCGGTTATTCAAAAGCGAAGTCGAATAGGCTTAGCCCACCAACAGGCCTTCAGCCTTCTGCGTCACGATCTCCAGCAGTGCATTCAGCGCCGGGGAAGTCACGCCATCCTTGAGGGTCAGCGCATACAGGTTGACCATGATCGGCGGCGACACCGGGCACGCATCCAGCCCGGCTTCACGCGCGCCAAACGCGGTGAACGGGTCAACCACCGCCAAGCCTTCTCCCGCTTCCACCATGCTGCGCATCATCTGATAGGTCTGTACGCGCGTCTGCACCACAGGCAGCGGGCGCAAAGCTTGCAGCTTGGCGTCCAACTGGCGGCTGAGCGGGTCCTGGCCCTCCAGGCCAATCATCGATTGCCCGGCCAGGTCCTGCAACGCGATGTACTTTTGCTTGGGCTTTAGCCAGCCACGGGGCGCGAGTAATTGCAGCTTGCCCTGGGCCAGTACGGTGCTGTGGATCTGTGGGTGTTCCGGGTCATGCAGGCTTAAACCGACGTCAGCCTCGTGCAGCAGCAGGCTCCTGACGATCTCCCGTGTCGGCTGGCTCGACAGGTTGCAAGGTGTGTCCTGGAAACGTCGGCGCAGCACCGCAATGCTGTGCGGCAACAGTTGGTTGGCCAGGGGCGGCGTGCACAGGGCACGGAGGGTCGGGGCGTGATGGTGTTTCAAGCGACTGGCCAGGCGTTGCACCGGCTCCAGCGCCTCATACACATGGGCGATTTCTGCCTGCAGCTCCAGCGTTTCCCGCGTCGCCTGCAATCGCCCGCGGATGCTGGCGAACAGCATAAAGCCCAGTTGCGCCTCGGCCTCCTTGAGCGCCGCGTCCACGTCGCCCACGGGGAGTTGCAGCCACTCGGCGGCCAAGCCGGGGTGTCCGGTCTGCAAGATGGCCTGAATCACTTCGATATGACGTAAACGCATCGCCGGAGTCTATGTGCAGCGCGCCGCGTATTCAATAGAATGGCTACGCTGATCATCAACGACCACAGCCGGCTACCGGCATTAACAACAAAAACAGGTCTGGTCTCAAATGCCTCTACCCTCGATATTCCTCGGGGTAACGGCCAAGCAACTGCTGGTTCTGGTGACCGTAGGGTGCGTGGCTGCTTATCTCTTCAATACCCAAAGCGAAACCACGCCGGAAAAGCTGGCACTTGAAACGTTTATCCGTTCCCAGGAACAGGTGGCCGAACAGGTGGGGGCAGTCCTTGGCATTGAGTTGATCAGGCAGGTGGTCGCGCATCCCGGTTACAACTCGGCGGGTTACCAGCGTTCGATGTTTGCGGTGGAAGGCGAGCGTGGGCGGGTAGTGGTGACGTTGAAAGAGGTCGAGGGGGAGCAGGGCATTGAAGTCACGGAGATCCGCCGCCCGTGATCACCCCAGCCCAGTCAATGCCATCAATGGCCAGGACTGAGCAGGTGGATAGGGCGAGATCTTATGAAGCGAGGGTGGTTTGCGATTCGCGCACGAGAATGGTGCCCGACTGAATCAGCTTGAATTCGTCGCCTTCCAGTTTCTCTACACGGTCGCCAATGGCCAGCTTGTAGGTGGTGGTAGGTGCCGAGCCAGCCAGGTCGCCTTGCGCCGGGTTGGATTCCTGGAACTCATGCACCGAATACACGCGTCCTTCTGCGTCTCTGGCATGAAACTGTCCGACTAGTACTGCTGCCATCTGTTTAGAACCTCTGGAGATAAACACTCGATTTGCGGTTCTGTAGACCGTTATGGAGCGGGGTAGTTTACTTACGGAATAAAAATACTATTCGCTGATCTTTTTGGACGCTTCCTACACGTTGTAGGGCGATGCAAACGTCCGGGGGATGAGCAAAACCTTCTGGTGAACACGCCGCGAAGACTTTATAACTACACGTTCCTTTAGTCAGACGTCGAGAAACCCCAATGAGCAAGGTCTACACGGTAGCCGTCCTGGTTGGCAGCTTGAGAAAAGACTCGATTAACCGCAAGGTTGCCTTGGCATTGGCCGAACTGGCCCCTGTCAACCTTAGGTTGAACATTGTGGAAATTGGCGATTTGCCGCTCTACAACGAAGACATCGACGGCGCTGCACCGCCCGCAGCCTACAGCACTTTCCGCCAACAGGTGAGCTCATCCGACGCGGTGCTGTTCGTGACCCCGGAATACAACCGTTCCGTGCCCGCTCCGTTGAAGAATGCCATCGACGTGGGTTCCCGGCCGTACGGGCAGAGTGCCTGGAGTGGCAAGCCGGGTGCGATCATCAGCGTGTCGCCGGGGGCCATTGGTGGCTTTGGCGCCAATCATCATCTGCGCCAATCCCTGGTGTTCCTGGATGTGTGGTGCATGCAGCAGCCGGAGGCCTACTTGGGGGGGGCGGGGAGCGTGTTCGATGACGCAGGCAAGGTCTCGGAAAAGACCAAGCCGTTTCTGCAAGCGTTCATTGATGCCTACGGCAAGTGGGTGGAAAAACAGCACGCTTGATTTGGCAATGAGATCAGAATGTGGGAGCGGGCTTGCTCGCTCCCACATTGGGTTCAGCGTAGCCAGTTGGTGCGCGCCAGCTCGATCACTTCATCGCCACGCCCACTCATCACCGCCTTGAGCATATACAGGCTGAACCCCTTGGCCTGTTCCAGCTTGATCGTCGGCGGCATCACCAACTCCTGGGTCGCGGTGATCACGTCCACCAGCACCGGGCCGTCATGGGCCAAGGCGCGGCGCAGGGCCGGCTCCAGGTCCTCGGATTGTTCCACCCGAATGCCGAGGATGCCCATGGCATTGGACATGGCGGCGAAGTCCGGGTTTTTCAGCTCGGTGCCAGCATCCAGGTAACCCGATGCTTTCATTTCCATGGCGACAAACCCCAGCGACGAGTTATCGAACACGATGACTTTCACTGGCAGCTTCAACTGCGCCAGCGAGATGAAATCCCCCATCAACATGGCGAATCCACCGTCACCGGACATCGAGATCACCTGGCGATTCGGGAAGGCTGCCTGGGCACCAATGGCCTGGGGCATGGCATTGGCCATCGAACCGTGGTTGAACGAACCGATCAGGCGGCGTTTGCCGTTCATCTTCAAATAGCGTGCCGCCCAGACGGTGGGCGAGCCGACGTCGGCGGTGAAGATCGCATCATCATCAGCCAGCTCGCTGAGCAGGCGCGCCACGTACTGCGGGTGGATTGGTCGATCGGCTTTCGACGGTTGAGCAAGGTCGTCCAGCCCTTGGCGGGCCTTTTCGTAGTGCTTCAAGGACGCTTCGAGAAAGCTGCGATCGGTCTTGCGTGTCAGGCGCGGTAGCAACGCGCCAATGGTTTCACTGACGTCGGCGGCGATGCCCAAGTCCAGCGTGGCACGACGGCCCAGCGCCTGCGGGTTGCGGTCAACCTGGATGATCTTCGCGTCAGTCGGGTAGAACTGACGGTACGGAAAGTCGGTGCCGAGCATGATCAAGGTGTCGCAGTCGAGCATGGCGTGGTAACCGGAGCTGAAGCCGATCAGGCCGGTCATGCCCACGTCGAACGGATTGTCCCACTCCACGTGCTCCTTGCCGCGTAGCGCATGCACCACCGGAGCGCCGAGTGCGTCGGCCAGGGCGACCACTTGGTCATGTGCACCGGCACAGCCGCTGCCGCAGAGCAGGGTGGTTTTATGGCTGCTTTCAAGAATTTCGGTAAGGCGTTGCAGGTCTTGTTCAGCTGGCAAGGTGCGCGGCGCGTGCAGAGCGGGCCAGGGCTTGAGCTTGTCTTCCACTTCCAGCAGCGAGACGTCGCCCGGAATCACCACCACCGCGACGCCGCGATTGAGGATCGCCGAGCGCATGGCGCGGTGCAGCACATGGGGCATCTGCTCGGGGTTGGTCACCAGCTCGATGAAGTAGCTGCATTCCTTGAACAGTTCCTGAGGATGGGTTTCCTGGAAGTAGTTAAGGCCGATCTCCGAAGACGGAATCTGCGCGGCAATCGCCAGTACCGGCACATGGTTGCGATGGCAGTCAAACAGGCCATTGATCAAGTGCAGGTTGCCCGGCCCGCAGCTGCCGGCGCAGACCGTCAGCTCACCCGTGGCCGCGGCTTCGGCACCGGCGGCGAACGCGGCCACTTCTTCGTGGCGCACGTGCATCCACTCGATGCTGTCCATGCTGCGCAGGGCGTCGGTGAGGCCGTTGAGGCTGTCGCCGGTCAGGCCCCAGATGCGCTTGACGCCCGCCTGTTCAAGGGTGCTCGCCAATTGCTGGGCCAGGTTGATTTTCGCCATGGAGAACTCCAATCGTCAGTGAGGTTAAAAACTGCTGATCAATAGGGGACAGTTCGATCACGGCGAATGCTCCGCCTTTAATGTGAAGATTGCGTCAGAGAGGGGCTTCACCGCCGGCCCCCTGTGGGAGCCGTCGAGCTTCAGCGAGGGCGCGATAGCGGTGGGGCAGGCGATGATTATGTTGGCAGTGCCGGCCTTTTCGCAGCCTCGCTAAAGCTCGACAGCTCCCACCTTTGATCTGCGTTGCTGATAGGAATGGTGTCCGTAAGGAATGCCTGGGAGCCGAGATTCAGCCGCCACCGCCGATCCCCTGTGTGAGCCGTCGAGCTTTAGCGAGGCCGCGATAGCGGTGGGGCAGGCGGCGAGTGGATTCGCTGATGAACCATAAAAAAGGTTCTTCACGGATTGCCGGGAAAGACGCTCTTGATCTTCATGAAGAAGAACTCGCTGTCCCGGTAACCGTACGCCATTCGTTTGATGACCTTTATTCGATTGTTTATTCCTTCCAACTGACCGG